>CAZUTJ010000140.1:0-3676 GCA_964622875.1 uncultured bacterium | reverse complement strand
TACCGAGAGATAGGGGTAATAAAGAATGCCGACACTAAATCAGTTGATCAGGAAGGGAAGGAAGAAGATTAAGAGGAAGACCAAGTCTCCGGCTTTGCAGCGGTCTCCTCAGAGGAGAGGGGTTTGTGTTTTAGTGAGGACATTGACTCCCAAGAAGCCGAATTCGGCTCTGCGCAAGGTGGCCCGGGTGAGGTTAACCAATGGGATAGTAGTCACCGCTTATATTCCCGGAGTGGGACACAATCTTCAGGAACACTCTATCGTTCTTATTCAAGGAGGGAGGGTTAAGGATCTCCCCGGGGTACGCTATCATATCGTCAGAGGCATCCTGGATACAGCCGGGGTAGAGGGAAGAAAGCGGAGTCGCTCGCGCTATGGAGCGAAAAAACCGAAATAAAATAAAAAACTTTAACCACAGAGCCACAGAGTCACAGAGTTCACAGAGATGTTATAAAATTATTTAAAAGTATAGTAAAGCATAAACCACAAGATTTCACAGATTAACACAGAAAAAGAATTAATATCTAACCTTTTCAGTTTTAAGTTTTAATCTGGTGATAATCTGTGTAATCTGTGGTTACGAAGTTTTTTTACCGTAGGGGAGGAAGATTGTGCCCAGGAGAAGGGAAGTAAGTAAAAGAGAGGTAATTCCCGACCCGAAATATAATAGCCAGTTGGTAGCCAGGTTTGTTAACGGACTGATGGGGAAAGGGAAAAAGAGCCTGGCTGAGTCCATCTTCTATAAAGCTCTGGATATCGTGGAGGAAAGAACCAAGCAACCTCCCCTGAAAGTCTTTACCCAGGCGATGGATAATGTTAAGCCGGTATTAGAGGTCAAATCCCGACGAGTGGGAGGAGCTACTTACCAGGTGCCCGTGGATGTTAGACCGAACCGGCGCCTGGCTCTGGCTATTCGCTGGATCGTTCACTTTGCCGGGAGCCGGAAAGGGCTTCCCATGGAGGAGAAATTGGCCCGGGAACTGATGGAAGCGGCTAAAGGAGAAGGGGCTTCTATCAAGAAGAAGGAAGATACCCATCGCATGGCCGAAGCCAATAAGGCCTTCGCTCATTATAGATGGTAAATAGTAACTTAAAAACCCAGCATCCGCAGATTACACAGATTACACAGATTTTTTATCTTTATTAGACTGTCAAAAAAAAATAAATTAGGCTGCTTGCGGCAGCAACTTTTTCTTCCTGTAGGGGCAGCCCGCAATCCAGGTGAGTAAACTCACCCCGGTCATTATCCGGCTTGACCGGATAATCCAGACAATGCCATGTAGCTATAATTGGATTGCCCGGTCAAGCCGGGCAATGACGAGGTTGGCTGAGCTTTCACAGGATAACTTTGAAAATCCTAGACTTCCAGTTAATTCTGTTCATTTTATCTGGTGATAATCTGCGTAATCTGCGGATATAAGATTTGTCGTTTATTTGTCGTTTGTCATTTATTTGTCATTTGAGATTTGTCATTTGTCATTAATTGGTATTAGTCGGATAGCCTTGAGAGGTAAGAGGGCTATGAGATTGATTGGAGAAATAAATTGGCGCGGAAATATCCTATATCAAGAATTAGGAATATCGGCATTATGGCCCATATCGATGCCGGGAAGACGACGACAACGGAGCGGATGCTTTATTACACCGGAAGAGTGCATCGCCCCGGGAACATAGATGAGGGAACGACCACTATGGACTGGATGGTGGAAGAAAAAGAAAGGGGGGTAACCATTACCTCTGCGGCTACTACCTGTGCCTGGAAAGAGCATCATATTAATATTATTGACACCCCGGGGCATGTGGATTTTACCGCAGAAGTGGAGAGAAGTTTGCGGATATTAGATGGGTCGGTAGCCGTTTTCTGCAGCGTGGGAGGAGTAGAGCCTCAGTCGGAAACAGTCTGGCGTCAGGCGAACAAGTACCATATCCCCCGCCTGGCTTTTATTAATAAGATGGACCGGGTGGGAGCGAGTTTCTTAGGGGCAGTAAAGGAGATGGAGGAACGATTGGGGGCTAACCCTTGCCCTCTTCAGATTCCTTTAGGAGAAGGAAGCGATTTTAGGGGAGTGATCGATTTGGTAGATATGAAACAGGCTATTTTTCTGGAAAGTGATTACGGCCTTAATTACGATAAGGGGGATATAGAAGAGAAGTTTCTTCCTGAAGCTTGGGAACATCGGGAAAAATTATTGGAGAAAGTGGCCGAATATGATGAAGGAATAATGGAAAAGTATGTGCATGGGGAGGAAATAACTTCTGAAGAGATAAGAATGGGAATCAGGCGAGCCACTTTAAAAGATTCATTTATCCCCGTTTTTTGTGGAACGGCGTTGCGCAATAAAGGTATTCAACTGCTTTTAAGTGCTATTGTTGATTATTTGCCCTCTCCCCTTGATGTTCCGGCTATTCGGGGTAGCGATTGCCACAGTCAGGAAGAAAGAGAAAGGAAAGCCGATGACGAAGCTTCCTTCGCCTCCCTGGCTTTCAAGATTGTAGCTGACCCTTATGTGGGAAGGTTAACCTGGCTGCGAGTCTATTCAGGGAAGCTTTCCCGGGGAAGTTATGTCTATAATTCCCGTCTGGACAAACAAGAGAGGGTCTCGCGAATTTTGGAAATGCATGCCAATAAAAGAGAAGAGAAGGACGAAATCTATGCCGGGGATATTGCCGCGGTTATCGGGTTAAAGGAAACCACCACCGGGGATACTCTGTGCGCTAAAGAGCACCCCTTGATTTTAGAATCTATTCATTTTCCCGCTCCGGTTGTTTGGGTAGCGGTGGAGCCAAAAACGAAAGCCGATGAGGAAAAAATGTCTGTCTCTCTGCAGAAATTAGCGGAGGAGGATCCTACCTTTAAAATAAAAACAGATAAGAAAACCGGGCAGACGATTATTTCCGGAATGGGCGAATTCCATTTAGAGATCTTAATTTCTCGACTTTTGAGGGAATTTAAGGTAGCTGCTCGGGTAGGGAATCCTCAAGTAGCTTATCGGGAAACGATCGGTAAACCCGTTCAGGCAGAAGGGAAGTTTATTCGTCAGTCCGGAGGGAGGGGGCAATACGGTCATGTTTGGTTGGAGTTAGAGCCCTTGCCTGCCGGGGGGGGATTTGAGTTTGTGGATAAAATTAAGGGAGGAGATATTCCCAGCGAGTTTATCCCGGCGGTGAAAAAAGGGGTGAACGATGCCCTGGAGAGTGGACCTTTAGGGGGATTCCCGGTGGTAGATGTGAAAGTCTCTTTAACGGATGGCTCCTATCATGATGTAGATTCTTCAGAAATAGCTTTTCGGATAGCCGGCTCCATGGCTTTTCGGGACGGAGCGAAGAGGGCTAGTCCGGTGCTTCTGGAGCCGATTATGGGGGTAGAGGTAATCGTTCCGGAAGAGTATATGGGAGAAGTTATCGGAGACCTTAATTCCCGTCGGGGAAGGATAGAAGATATGAAATCGCAGGCCGGAGCGAAAGTAATCAAAGGATATGTTCCTCTCTCGAGGATGCTTGGTTATGTTACTTCCCTGCGCTCGCTAACGCAGGGCCGGGCCAATTTTGTGATGGAATTTAATCATTATGGAAAGGTACCCGAGGGGGTTAAGGATAAGATTTTAGAGAAGTAAAAAACTAAAATGTCAAATGTCAAAATCCAAATGACAAATAAATGACAAATGACAAATGACAA
>CAZUTJ010000139.1:0-3690 GCA_964622875.1 uncultured bacterium | reverse complement strand
GGATTGATAGTAGCTTTGTTATTATCTCCTCTGGTGATTGCCTTGATTCTGGTGATAGATGGGGGAAGGATGGGAGAAGCAATCATAGGGCTTCTGATGATTCTCGGTCTTCTGGGAGCGATAGCGGCCAAACTTCTCCAATGGGAATATATGATCAACCGGGAGGCTTATAAAAGGGCAACGGAATTTTGCATTCCTCTCGTCTATCCTTTCTTCTTCCTCTGCCTTCTGGGGCTCGGTATTGCCCTGTGGTTCAGAGCTGCCCCCGAGGTGTCCAACATTACTGTCTGGGTTGCGGTTCTGATTCTGGCCCTGGGTTCGGCCATCTTGAGCTCTGCCTTAGGAGTCACGTGGCGGTTCTGGCATATTTTTTGGTTATCCATTCTCAGCCCGGTTGACTGGAGAGCTGTTACAGAGGCGCGAAATTTTAACCGTCGACTGAAGGTAGCTTTTGCGGAGGTAAAGCGCTATCCTTCTCCTCTCTCTTTGACTATAATAGATATTAGCCAATCTAACCAGCTTAAAGGTCGAGTGATGAGGAGAGTTCAAGAAGAGCTGATAAACCTTATCGACAGGGGTGTCAGGGAAATCGATGCCGTGGGGAGAATTGAGAGCGGAAGAATCGTCATCGTCATGGCCCACACGGGAAGCAGTGGAGCTGCCGTTCAGGCAAAACGAGTAAAGAAACTCTTGGAAGAATACTTGAAGTCATTAAAAAAGAAGGGAAGGATAACTCTGAGCATAGGAATAGCCTCCTATGCCCCTGATATGGCAAGCTATAAGGATTTGATTGAAAAGGCACAAGTTGCTCTTCTCCAGGCCAAAGAAGAGGGCGGGGGGATCTCTATCGAGGGAAAGGATCCTTGTGATATATAAAAGTAACCACAGAAAATACAGAAGAAAAAACTTGAGCACACAGAGCAAGAAAGAAAAATCTTTTGATGCATAAACCACAAGATTTCACAAGATTTGCACAGAAAAAGATTTAATATCTATTTTTTAATTTTTAATTTTGTGATAATCTGTGTAATCTGTGGTTATAGGTTTTTTGTTATTATGAAAAAATATAAACCGACAACTCCCAGCAGAAGATTTATGACGGGCTCTGATTTTCAGGAAATCACCATTACCCGTCCACAAAAATCGCTTCTTCTCCCCCTTAAGAAAAAGGGGGGAAGAAATTCTCGGGGGAAAGTAACTATCCGGCATCGGGGGGGAGGACATAATCACCGTTACCGGATGATCGACTTTAAGCGGGATAAATTTGACATCCCGGCCCGAGTAGCTTCCATTGAGTATGATCCTAATAGATCAAGCAGGATTGCCCTCTTGTGTTATCGGGATGGGGAGAAGAGATATATTATTGCCCCCTTGGGACTGAAAGTAGGAGATGGGGTGATTTCTAGTTCGAAAGCTGAGGTAGAGATAGGCAATTCCCTTACTCTAAGCAACATCCCTGAAGGCACCTTCATTCATAACCTTGAACTTGTGCTGGGCAAGGGAGGACAATTGGTGCGTACGGCGGGGGGAGCAGCCCAGCTCCTGGCAAAAGAGAGGGGATATGCTTCCGTTAAACTGCCTTCGGGAGAGGTCCGGTTAATTCGCCTGGATTGTCGGGCTACCATTGGACAAGTAGGGAACTTGGAGCATGAGAGCATTCAGGTAGGTAAAGCTGGCCGTTCTCGCTGGCAGGGGAGGCGTCCCCGGGTGCGGGGAGTGGCTATGAATCCGGTCGACCATCCTCATGGTGGAGGTGAGGGAAAAAGCTCTGGAGGAAGGCATCCCGTCAGCCCCTGGGGACAGCCGACTAAGGGGCATAAAACGAGGAAAAAGAAAGATAGCGATAAGTATATAGTGAAGAGACGAAAATAGGGGCGTCACAGAACTACTAAAACGGCCAATGACAAAACTCAAATGACAAATAAATCATCAATGACAAAAATTTACCACAGAGAGCACAGAGGAAAAACTTAAGGGCGCAGAGTAAGAAAAAGCGGGACGCAGATAAACGCAGATTTTTAGGATCAAGAAAACTTCTGAAATCTTGTGGTTTATACTTTACTATACTTTAAATCTGTGTTAATCTTACGAAAATCTGTGTCCAAAAAGAAGAAAAAGTTTTTATTTCTCTGTGTTCTCCGTGGTTAGGATTTTTTGTTTTTTAACTATTTGGATTTAAATTGTAGTTTTGAATTTTGTTACCGCCTTTTGAGGAGAAAAACGATGGGTAGATCGGTCAAGAAAGGGCCTTATATGGATGCTAAATTGCTTAAGAAGATTGAAACAGCAAAGCGATCCGGAGAGAGGAAGGCCATTAGAACCTGGGCCCGGAATTCGACCATTTCCCCTGAATTCGTGGGTTACACCCTGGCCATTCATAATGGGAAGAAGTTCATTTCCGTTTATATTACGGAGAGTATGGTCGGCCATAAATTGGGAGAGTTCGCGCCGACGCGGACCTTTAGAGCTCATGGGTCTCCTACGGAGAAGTCGGCAGCTAAAACGTAAGTTAGCCCTTACTTCGTTCGGGACTAACTTAATTGCAAATTGAAGATTGTAAATTTTAAATTGTAAGAGGTAGTTATGGAAGCGAGAGCAATAGCTAAATATGTGCCTATGGGCCCTCGTAGGGTGCGGCAGGTTATCGATCTCATCCGCAACCGAGGGGTGGATGAGGCCTTAGCTATTCTCAAGTTTACCCGGAAAGCAGCCTCGGTGCCGGTGGAGAAGGCATTAAAATCGGCTTTGGCTAATGCTGGAAATGCCCCTAAGGTAAATATTGATAGGCTCTATATTGAAAAAGCTTATGTTGACGCTGGTCCCTCTCTAAAAAGGTTTAGGCCCCGGGCCATGGGAAGAGCTACCCAAATCTTGAAAAGATCCAGCCATATCACCGTGGTGCTGAAGGAGAGAGAAAGCACAAAGATAAAGAAAGGCACACCTGCCCGCCAAAGATTGGCAGGCGGGGAGGCACAAAGTGGCAAAGGCACAAAGGAAATGCATAAAAAAACTAAGAAATAAAGAACTCTGTGCCTGTTGTGCACCAAAGGTGCGCTAACTTAGAAGGGGGGTTGTATGGGGCAGAAGGTTCATCCGATCAGTTTTCGGTTAGGATTTATCCGAAGCTGGGATTCCCGCTGGTATGCTGGGAAATCTTATGGGGATCTCCTTCAAGAGGATATCAAAATCCGTCAATATATTAAGAACAAGTTGGCCTCGGCGGGAATCTCCCGCATCGGGATTGAAAGGGTTGCTGACAGGATAAGGATAGACCTTCATACAGCTCGCCCGGGAATTATTATCGGGAGGAAGGGAGCGGAGGTAGATCGGCTCAAGGAAGAGCTGGAAGAGATGACAGGGAAGCAGTTCTCCATTGATATCCAGGAGGTGAAAGGCCCGGAAAAGAATGCTCAATTAGTGGCTGAGAGCCTGGCCTGGCAATTGGAGAGGAGAGTATCTTTCCGAAGGGCGATGAAGAAAGCAGTGGCTCTGGCTATGGAGGGGGGAGTTAAGGGAGTGAAGGTAGCTTGCAAAGGACGCCTGGCGGGAGGGGAAATGTCGCGCTCTGAATGGTATCGGGAGGGAAGAGTTCCCCTCCATACTCTCCGTGCTGATATAGATTATGGAATCGCTGAGGCCAAGACTACTTATGGAATGATTGGAGTCAAAGTTTGGATTTTTAAGGAAGAG
>CAZUTJ010000138.1:0-3724 GCA_964622875.1 uncultured bacterium | reverse complement strand
GAGGGGCTCCCATCTTTTCAGTTGTCAATATCAACGACTTAGAAAATGTAAAAGGACCGCTTTTAGTAATCAATTCCCATCTCTTTCCCGAAGAAGAATTAAAGAGGATATTTACCTCTAAGAATAACCGGATAATAACCATTGGCAGAAAGACCGGATGGTTGCCTGGAGCTGACTTGCAATTTGAGGATGTCTATCCCCCCCATCAGTTATCCGGCTCTATCTACGGCTTAAAGGAAAAGCTTGAGGTAGAGATAGTGAAAGATGAAGAGGAGAAAATCCCCGAGGATATGGCTGGACTGAAAGAACCGATTACTTTTACCCAGGAACTTTACTTCCGTAAAATCTCAGCTAGTTTCTTAACAGGCTGTGTGCAGGCTATCTCCTCTCTTACTAAGGCCGTTAAGGTCTTAAATGCAGGAGTTGAAATCGTCGGTATGGAATCAACGATGCTGGGTGAAGGCAAGCTATCAGCTAACCACCCGGTTAAGGTGCTCACAATAGAGAAGGGAGAAGATGAATTGCGTCTCTTTATAGGAAATGATAGCTGCCTCTACGCCAACCCGGAGATTGATATCGGGAAAGATATAGATTGCCTTAAAGTCTTAACGAGGTTTCCGGGGATGCCGATTATCCCCGAGGGTTCAAGATTGAGAGTTAGAATTCCCGGAAAAGGGATAGTGGTTTTGGATGTTGCTTTAAAGTAATACTGGCTATGCTCTGTCCAGGCATAAATTGTTTTCCCTTTATAACTACTAATCATGACCACACCGGTCAAGAATATTCTCTTCCCCTTGCTGTTCGCCGGCCTTGGTGGCGGAATGGGAGAGAATTAAGATGGGGGTATTGACCCTCCCACTCCTCTGCCACCGGGTACAGAAGTGGAATTGCCTGTCATCCCGTCCGTGGACAAAGGTCTTCCCGATGAAAATCGGGATGTCTTTTGATGGTGCGAACTGTTCTGACCTTTTGAAAAAAGGGGCAGAAGGGAGATGTGTCCCTATTTGCCAGAGTTTTCTTGCAATTATGGATTAGGTTTGGTAGGATTACAGAGGCAGTTCATAGCCGATTGGCCGTAGAGAGCATTGCCAAAATGCAAGCCAAGGGATTAGGAGTTGGCCGGGAGACTTTGCTGAGAATATAACTACGGAAGGTTTAAGTTTAACCTGTTTTCTTACAGAAAGGAATAGCATGAATAAGGGAGCGGTGATATTTGATTTAGACGGGGTAATCATAGATAGTGAGCCCCTTCACAAAAGGGCCTGGAAGGTTGTCTTTGAAGAAAAAAGGATTTTCCTTAGAGATGAGGAGTTGGCTGAATCTATCGGGACAACAGATCACTCTCTCTTAAAAAGGATTATCAGGGAAAATAACTTAGACCCTGATTGGGGAAAATGGTATGAAAAGAAGGGGGAAAAGTATAAGGCCTTGTTGAAAAATAATCTTCAGGTTTTCCCCGGAGCCACCTCCTTAATTAAAAAGCTAAGTGAAAGGTATTCTTTGGCTCTTGCCTCCAGTGCCTGGCGGGAAAATATAGAATTTGTTCTGAATAAATTAAGGCTAACCAAATATTTTAAGGTAGTAATGGGAAGGGAGGATGCCGGAAACCATAAGCCTCATCCCGAGGTATATCTTTTGGCCGGAGAAAGATTAGCCTTACCCTCCCATAAATGTATAGTCATAGAGGATTCCCGAGTGGGAATAAGAGCCGCCAGAGGGGCGGGAATGAAATGCATTGCGGTAGCTAACAGTTTTCCTCCCCCGAGGCTCCGGGAAGCAGATTTGGTGGTTAATACTTTAGAGGATAAAACCATACTACCATTTATAAAGGAGGCGGTAGAGAAATGAAACGGGTAAAGTTTGGCAAGACTAAAGAAGATGTTTCCGAGATGTGTTTAGGCACGATGATGTTCGGTGATCGCTGCGACGAATCCGAATCCCAACGCATTCTCTCCTTTGCCTTAGATGTTGGGGTTAACTTTCTGGATACCGCGGCTATGTATTGTGAGGGAAGGACGGAAGAGATTGTTGGTCGCTGCCTTGCCGGTAAGCGCCCAGAATTTTTTATAACCACGAAGGTTCATCAGGGCCTGGACGAGAAGATCATTAGCGGAAGCCTGGATGAGAGTCTGAAGAGGCTGGGCACCGACTATGTTGACCTTTATCTCATCCACTGGCCGAGAGAGAAAATGAATCCCAGAGAGATTATGGAGGCCTTAGATAAAGTAGTGAAGAGTGGCAAGACTCGTTTTGTAGGCTGTTCCAATTATCCGGCCTGGCTGTTTGCTTACTCCAATGCCTGCGCTTGGCGTAATGGCGGGACAGAACTTGTCTGCAACCAGATTCCCTATAATCTTATTGAGAGGGGAGTGGAAGTTGAGGTTCTTCCCCAGGCGTTAGCGGATAAGATTGCTATAACTGCCTATCGACCTTTTGTCAGAGGTTTACTGGCCGGAAAATATAAAGCGGGAGAGCCTCCCCCGCCAGGGTCACGCGGAGATACAGAAGTAATGACTACCTGGCTGGAGAAATATGGAGAGTCTCTGGAAGGATTATCGAGGTTTGCTAAAAGCAAAGATGTATCACCGGCCCAGGTAGCCGTTTCCTGGCTGAGAAAATCCCCAGCGGTTACCTCTCCTATTATAGGAGTCAGTTCCCTGGAGCAGTTTAAGGCCAGTCTCAAAGCTTTTGATTTTGATTTGTCTGATGATGAATACAATCAGGTTACCGGGATGTTTGATACGGAAGTAAAAGAGGAGTCCGGCGGAGCCTATAAGGACCTGCGTCGCCACCTTTTCCTTTTGAATCGTTAATTTAAAGCATAGAAATTTCAATTCCTATGCTTGATATATTTGCCATTCTTTGTCTAATATGGTAAAATCTTCCCAGAAATCTGAAATTGGGGGATGGTGTAACTGGTAACACGCCTGACTCTGAATCAGGTAAGTGGAGGTTCGAGCCCTCCTCCCCCAGTCAGTTAGAGTAGAGAGCCGAATCTTCTTTCCACCTACCCAACCCGAACGAGTCGGAATTAAAAAATTTCAAAATTCAAATTTCAAAATTTCGACATTTATTCTCTATCTCACTATACTTTCTTGCCAAAAGAGCAAGAAATTTATGAATAAGATACTAATATAGCTCGTCCCAAAAGTTTTGCGACATTTTTGCTCGAGGTATAGGAAAGCATAAACATCCGTTGATTAGCTTGATAAATCAAGCAACTACAGTTCGTCTTTGTAGTTGCCTCATTTATGAGGCTTTCTTGATATACCTTCTGTATTTGGTCTAGCTGAACTTTTAGGCTAGCTTATATCTCTTATTCATTGCAAAACTTTTGGGACGAGCTATAGTTAGGAAGTTTGCTTTCCCGCTCATTGGGGCAAGGCCTTCCCTATCAGGTGTTTGGGGGTTCTCCTTGATTCCGAAAGAGACAAAACAAGCCCGCGGGTCGGATAAATCCGACCCCTACAAGTTCTGCCCCGAAGGGGTATTGGGCTTTGCGAAAAATTTTCTTGCTAAGTGGAAAGCGGTTATGTTAGTATATCTGTAACTACTCAGGTTCAAAGTTCCGGGGTTCACGGTTCAAGGCCCCTATAGCTCAGTTGGAAGAGCACCTGACTCTTAATCAGGGTGCCCCAGGTTCGAGACCTGGTGGGGGCAGTAATGCCGGGGCGGATGGCGGAACTGGCAGACGCGCGAGATTTAGGATCTCGTGGAGAATATC
>CAZUTJ010000137.1:2341-3751 GCA_964622875.1 uncultured bacterium | reverse complement strand
GGGTATTAGGGTATAAGGGTGCTCGGCATTAAAGGCAAAGCACCCTGCGGGCACAAGCCAGCTTTGCCACTACAAATAATGGTGTAGTTCACTGAATACTTACTGTCAACCTGTATCCTGTCAAACTATCAACATGAATTACCGCGAGGTGAAATTATGGTGGAGATGAAATTTGAGGAGGCTTTAGAAAAACTGGAGAAGATTGCCGGGGCTCTGGAGAGGGGAGAATTATCCCTGGATGATTCCCTGAAAAGGTATGAAGAAGGGGTAAAGTTAGCCTGGATATGCACGAGGAAACTGGAAGAAGCCGAGAAAAAAGCAGAGATTCTGGTTACCTCCGGGGAAGGGAAGAAAGAAAAGAGGCCTTTTGAGGTATCCCCAGCAGAAAAGGAAGAGGTTGGCCAGGGGAAAGCAGAGGGACGGAAAGGTAAAGATGAGGGAACGCTATTCTGACCAGGCCGGGGCCGGGATGAATCTTTCCTCCTCCTGGGAGACGAGGAAGAAGCTAATTGATGAGGCTCTGGATGAGTGCCTTCCCCGGGAGGATGAACCACCGGCAATTATCCATCGGGCCATGAGATATGCCCTCTTTCCCGGGGGGAAAAGGTTAAGGCCCCTTTTGACCTTAGCTGCCGCTGAGGCCGTGGGAGGGAATAGCCGGCCGGTTTTACTTAGTGCCTGCGCCCTGGAATTGATTCATGCTTATTCCCTCATTCACGATGACCTGCCCGCTTTAGATAACGATGATTACCGGCGGGGGAAGCCCTCTTCCCATAAAGCCTTTGGGGAAGATATCGCTATTTTAGCCGGGGATGCCCTCCTTACCCGGGCCTTCGGATTAATAAGTGAAAATGGAAAGCGGCCGGGGATAGATAAGGGCTTGACTCTTCTCGTTATCAGAGAAGTGGCCCGAGCGGTGGGAACCTCGGGAATGATAGGCGGCCAGGTAGATGACCTCGAAACAGGAGAGGGAAGAGAGATAACTCTTGCTTCTCTGGAGTCCATTCACCGCCGGAAGACCGGGGCCCTCCTGGAGCTTTGCTTGAAGGTAGGGGCTATTTTGGGGGGAGGGAACGAAAAAGAGGTAGAAGCCCTCTCTTACTACGGCCGGGATATCGGTCTTGCTTTTCAAATAGGAGATGATATTTTGGATATCAAGGAGGAGGGAAAGGGAAAGGCAACCTATCCTGCCTTCTTAGGTTTAGAAGAATCGAGGGAAAAAGCAGCCAAGCTAATCAAAAGAGCTAAAGAAGAGCTTATTTCCTTCAAGGAAAAGGGAGAAGCCTTAAAAAAAATAGCTGATTTAGTTCTTCAAAGATGCCTAACCCGAACAAGTCGGGAATGACAAATGACAAAATCCAAATACCAAATGAATTTGGTAAATCCAAAATCCAAATGTCAAAATCCAAA
>CAZUTJ010000137.1:0-2241 GCA_964622875.1 uncultured bacterium | reverse complement strand
AAAATCCAAAATCCAAAATTTTGATATTTATTCTCTTTGCTTTTTTGACATTTGTCATTTGACATTTATCCCTTATCTCCCCATATTTTCTTGCCAAAAGAGCAAGAATTTTATGAATAAGATACTAATAGATGATGCCGGCTAAGGAAAGATTGGATAAAGTCCTGGTAGAGAGAGGGTTGTTTCCCGCCCGAGAAAAAGCCCGGGGAGCGATTTTAGCCGGGGTAGTCTCTGTAGAAGGTAAAACAGTAGCTAAGGCGGGGGTGGGGATTGCCAGAGAGGCAAAGATTGAAATTAAAGAAGAGGCCTCACCTTATGTCAGCCGGGGAGGGCTTAAATTAGAGAAAGCCCTGCAGGAATTTGCCATCGCCGTAAAGAACAGGGTGGCCCTGGATATTGGCGCTTCCACGGGAGGCTTCAGCGACTGTCTTCTCCAAAAAGGGGCTAGAAAAGTCTATGCTGTTGATGTTGGTTACGGACAACTAGACTGGAAGTTACGACAGGATAAGCGGGTGATAAATATGGAAAGAAAGAATGCCCGCTATTTGAAAAGGGAGGAGATAGAAGATGAGCCTGACCTGGCTACCCTGGACGTCTCTTTCATCTCTCTGGATAAGATTATCCCGGTCGTGATCCCTTTGCTCCGCCCGGATGGAGATATTATCGCCCTCATCAAACCTCAGTTTGAGGTGGGCAAGGGCCAGGTGGGCAAAGGAGGAGTGATCCGGGAGGCAGCGCTTCATCAGGAGGCTATCCTGAAAATTATCAGGCTGGCGGGAGGATTGGGCCTGGGGGTGCTCGGCTTAATTGCCTCTCCTTTAATAGGGCCAGCCGGGAACCGGGAGTTCTTTCTTCATCTGAGCAAGAATAAGCAGGGCCTGAAGATAGGGGAGGCAGAAGACCTGATAGAGAAGGCAGTAAATAGAGTTACTCAAGAAAACTTCGTAACCACAGATTACACAGATTATCACCAGATCAAATTTTAAGAATCAAAGAAAATAAAAAGATTAAGTCTTAATTCTTTATTCTGTGTAAATCTGTGAAATCTTGTGGTTTATACTTTACTATACTTTACTATACTTTCAAGTTACCAGTGAGGCGAGTAGGCATGGGTAAGGTAATCATTGATGAAGAAAGATGTAAGGGCTGTCAGTTGTGTCTAAGGGTTTGCCCTAAACATCTCCTGGGAACGGCTGAATCTACCAATAACTTTGGCTACCAGCCGGTCCGGGTAGTAGGCAAAGAGGAGTGCAGCGGATGCGCCCTCTGCGCGGCAATCTGTCCGGACTTCGCTATTGAGGTTTATAAATAATGGAAAAAGCTTTAGAGAAAGCCGGTATATTAGTAGAGGCCCTACCTTACATTAGGAAGTTTTACGGCCAGACCATAGTCATAAAGTATGGAGGAAGCACCATTGCCAGCGGGAATGTAGAAAAAAATTTTATCATTGATATTGTCCTCATGAAATATGTGGGCATGAATCCGGTTATCATTCACGGAGGGGGCCCGCTTATTACCGAAGCTTTAAAAGAGGCGGGAAAGGAAACGAAATTTATGGGGGGACTGCGCCTTACCGATAAGGAAAGTATAAATATTGTCGGTAAAATCTTGTCCCGGGTTAACCAGGAGATAGTCTCTCTCGTAAAGAAGGTGGGGGGGGAAGCGGTAGGATTAAATAATATCGTCAAAGCCGAAAGATACCCCCCTCTGAAGGAGGGAAGAAAAGAGGTAGATATAGGTTTCGTAGGTAAGGTAAGAGGTATCAGTCCGGAGCTGGCCGGGGTGATAGAGAAAAAAGAGGTTATCCCGGTTATCAACCCTTTGGGAGAGGGAAAAGAAGGCGAAGCGCTTAATGTTAATGCCGATGAAGCGGCGGCTCGAATAGCCATAGAACTGGGGGCAGAAAAATTTTTCATCCTTACCGATGTTCCCGGCATTATGAGAAACTGGGAAGACAAGGAGTCCCTTATCTCCACCCTGACCATAAAAGAGGCTGAGGGACTAATGAAAGAAGAGGTAATCATCAGAGGGATGCTTCCCAAGGTAAAAGCCGGCATGAAAGCTTTGCAGGGAGGAATAGGAAAGGTTCATATCGTAGATGGGCGGATGAATCATTCTCTTCTCCTGGAAATATTCACTGACAAAGGAATCGGGACCCAGATAGTGAAATAGAGATAAGGCACATGAGAATTAAGAATTAAGAATTAAGAATTAAGAATTAAGAATTAAGAATTAAGAATT
>CAZUTJ010000136.1:0-3769 GCA_964622875.1 uncultured bacterium | reverse complement strand
AACAGGCAGATTACCCAGATTACTTCAAAGGAAAATCTGTGTAATCGGGTTTTTGGAATCTGTGTAATCAGCCGAACGAAGTGAGGCATTTCTTGAGTTAGACTTACACATCAAACCTCTCACTCAACCTGGAAACAACGGGGAGGCAATGTCTTAGGAATAGGGAAGATTCTCTCAGTGTTGCCCTGGCCGATAACTTCTTTTGTCTCTACTGAAAACCTGTCCGTGTCTAATTTTACTCGGGCGGCCTCCAAATAGAAAAAAGGATAATTACTCCCAAAGAGTATTTTGCTCCTATAAGGAGAACCGGCAAATTTCTCCAACAACCCTTCTCCCTCTAAAAAAGAAGTAGTGATAAAAATATTTTCTCTTTTGGCTAAAAGAAGTTCATTGGCTTCCGCGCCAGTGGGCGAGGAAAAAATAAAATTTATCCCGGGATATCTATCTGCCAATTCAATAAGTGCTTCTACCTTAACCTCTGGTAAAAAATTAAGATACACAGGAGCAGTTCTTTCATCTATCAGATGCAAAGAAATAATAACCGGCTTATTTTTCTGGGCCAGTTCTGCGTAGAAATCTTCTAATTTGGGGTCTAAAAGTGAATATTGATGAAAACGAAAGAAAAGCTTAAAACCACTTGCCCGGTCTGAAAAAAACCTGAAGGTTTCTTTCCATAAGGGAAGGATAGGATTAAGAACCAAAAGGGGTAGAAGTGTCCCTGAAAAGGGAGACAATCTTTTAAAGAATTTCTTGTTCACTCTTAGATTATCCGCGATAAAGAGACTTTCCAGGGGGGCTACCAATCCTTTCTTGATTCCGGCCCGCTGAAGTGCCTTCTCAAGTTGCCCCGGTTCACATCTAACCTCTGGAGCAAAAGGCCAATTTCCCAGATAAAGGTCAATATCAATTAGTTCCATTATCCCCTAAGAGCCTTAAAAAATTTTCGCCTAAAATGGACCTCTTTTCTGATTCACTTATAGCGGCGGCTTTGACTTTAGCTAACTGAACCGCAAAACTTCTGCCCGGGGCATCACTACCGAAAAGAATCCTTTTAGCCCCTAAAATAGCCAGCGTATTTTCCACCAGTCCCCTTTCCGGATATCCACCGGAAATATCCACATAAATGTTAGGAAATTCTTGCACTATCTCAATCCCTATCCTCTGATTTCCTCCTGCGTGGGCCATAATAATCCTTGCTTCCGGGTATTTTTTACCCAGGAAAGCTACATCAAAAGGGGTTGATTCATCAGCGAGATTGCCGTCGGTCTTTAAAAAGGAATGTTGAAGAATAATAAGGTTTCTCTTAATCGCTTCTTCAATAAGGGGAAAAATTCCGGGTGAAGATGCCTTTGCCGCCACCCAGAGTTCTCCTATCCCCTTCATCCCCGCCTCCGCACATCTCTTTATCTCTTTTAGGCAGTTTTCATTCCGGGGATTGAGATAGCAAAATCCATAAACCCTATCCGGGAACATTCTCATTAATTCTATAACATCATCATTAGCCTGGGTTACTTCTTCTTCGGAAGGATAGGGAAGATAACGCTCTCTACCTAAAGAAGAAACCACTATTTTGTCTATCCCGGCCTCCCGGGCCCGGTCCACTAACTCCGCCTGCTCCCGAACGGCTCCGAATAGCTCACTCAGCCCGGTTGTATAAAGGTGGGTATGGCAGTCAATAATCATTATCTTTTCCCTATCGGACCACTATTGATATCAACTTCTTTACTACTTTAAAAAAAGTTAAGGTTTTATTATTTGTTCTTTTATGTCCTCAAGGAGTTTTTTGGCTTTGAGAATATCTTCTATTTGTTTTTCTCCGCTAATCTCCCGCTCAATGGTAAGCGGGCCTCGAAACCCTTTTTCATAAAGGGCCGGAATAAGCTCAGGAAAATTTACATCTCCCTCTCCCATAGGCATTTCCCGGCCAAGTTTACCGCCATCTTCAGGCCATTTTCCATCTTTGCAATGAGTATTGACCACAAATTCACCCAGAGATTGAACTGCTTCCAGGGGTTTTCCCATTCCATAAAGAAGTAGATTGGCCGGGTCAAGATTAACTCCTACATTATTTGCATCAATGTCATCTAGCGTTCTCCTCAGAACCTCAGGCGGTTCCTGTCCTGTTTCAAAGGCAAATATCTGATTATTGTCAGCACAGAAGGCCACAAATTGTTTCATTACCTTTATGAAGTCTTTGTATAACCTGCTACTATTATCAACTGGAATAAACCCCATGTGGCTGGTTACGGTGTCAATACCCATCTTTTTAGCCCAGTTGGATATCATGCAGGCATGCACTGCCCGGACGGCCCGGGTTTCCTCAGGCACCAGTCCGATGGTGCGCGGGCCATCTTTGAGGTCCCATATATGTCCTTTATACATAATGAATACCGAGGAAATACTAACCCCTGTTTGCTTGATAGCCTGTCTGAGCCTCTCACATAAATCGGCGCTTTTTTCTCCATAGACATAGTCATCAGGCGGATTCCCCAGTTGGCAAGTGGTAAAACCCATGTCTTTTACCTTCTTCAAGTCATGGAGAGGGTTATCCGAGATGTTAGTCATTACCCCAAGCGGCAAGCTCTCTTTTTCTGTCATTTGTTTTCTCCTTAGTTAGTTAAAGCTTAATCAGCTTTTTATTATCAATAGAATCCATAACCCCGATTACCAGGGCCATAGTTTTTGCTGAATCGCTATAGGTAGAACGAATGTCGCCTTGAGCTTTTTTGTTTACCTGGTTGACAAATCCTTTTAATTCCGAGAAGTAACCGTCATCAGCCGGCGCATAAGATACCGGCTTGCCGTCAACTACACCGTGCAATTTTTTATTAAAAGGATCCAGGGTAATTTTAGCTTCCGGCGCCAATATTTCTACCCGGCCGCTCCAGCCGCGGTGAACCCAGGTATGCAGGTAAGAAACAAGACTCCCTTTTTTGGAGACCATATTTATAGCTACCGTTTCTTCGGTGGTAATTTTCTTTGTCCGAGGCTGAAAAACATTGGCTCCGTAAGCCTGCACCTCTTTAATTTCTGTCCTCAATAGATAGCGACATAAATCAAGGAAATGGATAGCCTGGTCCATTACCAGCCCGCCCGAGAGCCTTCTGTCATAATAAAAATTTTTGCCCCGGCTATCAGCATACATCATCGGACAAAGGTACTGGAGCTGAAGGGCCAAAATCGGCCGTCCTTTAAGGAGCTGCTGCACTTTCTCTACAATCTTTAAGTACCTGAATACAAATCCAACACTTACCGTCAGCCGAGCTTTCTTTACTATAGATTCTATCTTTTTAGTTGTTTGCAAATCTGAGGCGGGAGGTTTTTCCGTAAATATAGGTATTTTTCTTTGGGCACAAGCAGATATGGGCCCTTCCCTAACCATCTGAGGGGTGAACAAGAAAACCGTATCCAGGCCATCTTGAATCATTTTCTCATACGAAGTATAGGCCTGGCAATGCTGTTCGTCAGCTATTTTTAGAACCTGGCTCCGGTCTAGATCGCACACGCTAACAAGCTTGATAGCTTTAATTTTTTTAAGATTGGCTAAATGAACCGAGGAAATCCCCCCTAAACCAATAACCCCTGCTTTTAATTTTTGCTGAACAGGCATCTTGTCCCTCCTTTTTTAAATTAGGCCGCCTGCGGCGGCTGACCTTCTCTTCTCGTAGGGGCAAGGCTTGCCTGCCCGCAATTTAGGCGAGCAAGCCCACCCCAGTCATTATCCGGCTTGACCGGATAATCCAGACAATACCATGTAGCTATAACTGGA
>CAZUTJ010000135.1:0-3812 GCA_964622875.1 uncultured bacterium | reverse complement strand
TTTTTCACCAGGCGGCGGGCGTTTTCGAAGAGAGCCTCTACCTCTCTATCGTTCAGGCCCGCCCCCTGGGCAATCTTTTTCGCCTCCTCTAAAGTGACTAAATTCTCCGGGGCATGGCTATCGGTTCCGAAGACTAATTTGGCCCCGGCCTTTCGGGCCACTTGAGCTACATGGCCGTTGGTCAGACAGTGTCCCTTACGAGCGGAAATTTCCAGAAAGATACCCCTATCTGCGGCTATCTTTGCTTCCTCCAGACTGATTAAACCGGGATGAGCCAAGATATCTGTGCCGGCTTCCAGCGCTTTTCTATTAGTGCCGGGAATGCCGGGCTCGACAATCGTTTCCCCGTGCACCAGAACCAATTTTGCTCCCAGCTCCCTCGCTTGTTTAGCCAGGTCAGCAAGGAGGACAAGAGGAACATAGCTTAGCTCTACCCCGGGAATAATCCTGGTCGTTAAGCTCCCCTTCAACTCAGCGCAGGTTTTTACCAACTGCGGTACGATAGTTTCAATATTTGACATATCGGCATGGTCGGTAATAGCTAAAGCTTCGTATCCTTTGGCCTCGGCTCGTCGGGCTAATTCGCAAGGAATTAAACTCCCGTCGCTAAGCAAAGAATGGCTGTGCAAGTCTATCATTTATTCGCCTCCAGTCAACTCTCCTTTATAACTTAACTAACCTCGCCTCTATAATTACCGGATGGTCTTTCACTTCTTTTAATACCTCCACAGAAATGGAATTATCTATATTAATCACGGTTACGGCTTTACCCCCTATTTCCTTACGGCCTACGGTCATCCCGGCAATGTTTATTCCGTTTCGGCTCAGGATGGTAGAGACATGGGCGATGGCGCCCGGTTGATCGTGGTTGGAACATACCAGCAGATAACCGGCCGGCACCGCATCTACATGATAGCCATCTATACGCACAATACGCAAGTCTTCTTTTCCAAATAATGTCCCGGCTACTGACCTTTTGCCGGCCGGGGTTTCGGTCTCTACTACAATCAGATTAGCGAAATCCTCAACTTGATTGCTTTTTGTCTCAATAATCCTGATGCCCCGCTCCTTAGCCAGGATAGGGGCATTGATATAATTAACCCTTTCTGGAAATATTGGCTCCAGGAGCCCTTTGAGAAGAGCAACGGTAATGGGTTGGAGTTGGTAATTATTCATCTCCCCGATATAAGTTATCTTGAGGCTCTGGAGATAATCTGTAAGAAGCTGCGCTTGAAACTTACCTAATCTTTCCGCCAAATTGATATAGGGTCTGAGCGCTTCTAATATCTCCGGCTCTAAACGCGGGAAATTAACTGCATTTCGGACAACACCTCCCTTTAAAGCCTCCAGCACCTGTCTGGCAATCTGGATAGCCACATTTGTTTTCGCTTCATGGGTAACGGCTCCGATATGGGGGGTAACAATTACCTGTTCTAAGCCCAGGAGAGGATTTTTATGAGGAGGTTCTTTTTCAAAGACATCAAGGGCACAGCCGGCTACCTGGCCCTGAATTATGGCTCTATAGAGGGCTTCTTCATCAATTATCCCTCCCCGGGCACAGTTAACGACTCTTACCCCATCTTTCATCAGCTTAAACTCTTTTTCACCCAAGAGATGGTAGGTCTCATCGCTCAAGGGCGCATGTATAGAAATATAATCAGCCTCAGGTAAGAGTTCTTTTAAACCGAGGAGTTTGACCTCAAGTTTCCGGGCTTGTTCAACTGAGGCAAAAGGATCATAAGCTACGACATGCATACCAAAAGAAAGGGCCCGTTTAGCTACCTGAGAGCCGATTCTTCCCAAACCTATTATGCCTAAGACCTTACCGTAGAGCTCTACGCCGGTGAGTTTATCTTTTGACCATTGGTTATTCTTAAGAGATGCGGTGGCCTGATAAATATTGCGGGAGAGGGCCAGTATCATAGCCATGGTAAGTTCAGCCGTGGAAATAGTATTAGCATCAGGGGTGTTCATCACAATAATCCCTTGTTTGGTAGCTGCTTCCAGATCAATATTATCCACCCCTACTCCAGCCCGGCCAATCACTTTTAAATTTATTCCGGCTTCAATTACTTCTTTAGTGACTCTGGTCCGGCTTCGGACAATGAGGGCCTGATAATCTTTAATACACGCCAGGAGTTCATCCTGAGAAAGCTTGGTCTTTACCTCAATCTTAACGCCTTTTTCTTTCTTTAGAATCCCCACGGCTTCCTGGGATAAATTGTCACTTATCAATATCTTCATCATCTCATCGCCGGATTTATATTTTGCCAATGCTTTCATTCAAGCATCTTTCATTGATATTTGCTTGAGAAAAATCCCTGACCTAATTTTTATATTTTCCCAGAGCCTTAAGGGCATAGTCTAAGTCATATTCAGTATGGTCAACTGAGATTTGGAATCTTACACATTCATCGCCCTGGGGAACCACCGGATATTTCAAACCCACTACTAAAATTCCTCGCTCTTTGAGATAGCCGACTAATTTTACTGTTTTTTGAGTATCCCGAATCATCGCGGCTACAATGGGGTGTTCCCCTTCTATGGTCTCATACCCTAGAGTGGTTAGTCCTTCCTTAAAATAGTTAGTCATTTTCTTCAGATAGGAGAGCATTTTCCGGCCTTCTTCACTATCCAGAATTTCCAGTGCTTTTATGGCGGCAGCGGCTTCCGCAGGGGTGATGGGATTAGAGTAGATATAAAAGGGAGAGGTTTCTCTCAAGTATTCCACTATTTTAGCATTGGTTACTACATAGCCACCATTGACCCCCAGGGCTTTACCCAGGGTAGAAACTATTATATCCACCCCGTCTTCACCGGTAACCTCGCAAGTACCTCTTCCTGTTTTTCCATAAGCCCCTACCCCATGAGAATCGTCTATTACGGTAATTATGCCTTCTTCAAAATCCGAGTTGTATTTTCGAGATATATCCGTCAATATGTTCAGGTCAGGATAATCGCCTCTCATACTGAATACTCCATCGGTGACTATTATGAGACGTGAGCAGGTTCCTCTGGCCTCCTCTATCTTGACCCTTAACTCATTCATATTCAAATGAGCATACATCTTTTTGTCTTTTGGTTTAGAGAGCCTGATGGCATTAATTATAGAGTTATGATTCAGCTCATCGCTTACGACTATAGTATCGAGGGAAATTAAAGGTGAAATAACACCACCAACAGCGGCATAGGCTGAACTAAATATCATCCCGGCTTCTTTTCGGTGAAACCGGGCTAAGCTTTCTTCTAATTCCACATGAGGTCTGAAGGTGCCGTGGATAAAACGCACTGCTCCCGGTCCCACCCCAAATTTTTCTGTTGCCTCCTTCTCGGCCTCTATTACTTCTTCCTTCAAAGACATCCCTAAATAAGAGTTGGAATTCATCTTAATAAACTCTTTATCGCTCTCGCCTTCCACGAGATACCTGGGGCCCTTAGCTCCCGAAGGTCTCTTTATTCGGCTTATTACTAATTCCTGACCTTTAATAGTACCGGCTTTCTTAAGCTGAGCTAATCTTCCCGATACCCATTTCTCTATTCTTTCCAACGGCATTGCCTTTTTCTCCTTAAATTAGGCCGCCTGCGGCGGCTGACTTTTTCTCTAATTTTGCCCATGGTACCCAACCCATGAGTTTAATTTATGAGAAGTATTCACTAAAGCACGTCATGGCGAGAAGCGGTAGCAACCCGCCAATCTCACTCTTATTTGTCATGCTGAATTTATTTCATTTGTCATGCTGAACTTGTTTCAGCATCTATGAGATTCCGAAACAAGTTCGGAATGACATGGGGTTTACTGAACCCTTACATTT
>CAZUTJ010000134.1:0-3832 GCA_964622875.1 uncultured bacterium | reverse complement strand
TTTCTTGCTAAGCCCAGTATTCTCTCCACTACTTCCTCGGCCGCTTGCGGTTTACTCCACCGACGGCTGTTCTCGGCCATCAGGGATAATCTCTCCTCGTCGGCCATTAAACTGAGAATAGTCCCCGCCAACCTCTCGCCGGTTAATTCTTCCTCTCTTAAAGTAATCGCGGCTCCCTTTCCCTCCAGCCAGCGGGCGTTCTTCTCTTGATGATGCTTGGTAGCTAAAGAATAAGGAATGAAAATGGCTGGAAGGCCGCAGACCGTAATCTCAGCCAAGGTGGTAGCTCCCGCTCGGGCGACGACTAAATCCGCTTCCCCATAGGCTTCCCCTATGCGCTGGAGGAAGGGATGAACTAGCGCTTCCATCCCGGCCTTTTTATAAGTTCGCACCATCAGGTCGTAATCTTCTTTACCACTAAGATGAATTATCTGCCAGGAACCCATTTTACCTTTCAGGAAGCCACTCGCTTCCGCCAGAACCAAATTGATCCGATGAGCTCCCTGACTCCCTCCCATGATTAGAAGCGTCCTTTTGTTTTTACTTTTCCACCTCCCAGCGCCACTTTTTCCTATCTCCTCCCGCACCGGGTTGCCGGTAACCCTCACTCTTCCCCGGGGAAAGAATCTATTTGATTCCGGAAAGCTGACCGCAATCTCATCTACAAACCTAGCCAGGATTCTGTTGGTAAGCCCGGGTACTAAATTCTGCTCGTGAATAATAGTGGAAAAGCCAAATATCCGGGATGCCAAAAGGAAAGATCCGCTTACATATCCTCCCATTCCTATTACCACCTGAGGACGCAGCCTCTTAAGGATAAAAAACGATTGCCGGAAACCACGGAGAGATTCCAAAGCTGAATAAATTTTCTTCCCCGGAGATTTACCCAACCACCCTCCCGCAGATATGGAGATGAATTTGAATCCTTCCCGGGAAACAATTTCTGTTTCCCACCCCTTCTTCTTCCCGATAAAAATAACCTCTGAATTCTTTTTTTTCTCTCTTAACTTCCGGGCCACCGCCAGGCCGGGAAATAAATGCCCTCCCGTCCCTCCCGCGACAATGATTACCTTCATTACCAACTCCGAACAGATGACATCTATCTTCTGTCATCTGTCTTCTGATATCTGTCTTCTGTCTTCTGACATCTGTCTTCTGTCATCTATCTTTTGGCTTCCGTCTTCTGACATCTGCCTTCTGCCGCGCAATATTCAACAACAGCCCCACCCCCATCATACTAAAAAAAAGAGATGAGCCTCCAAAACTTATAAAGGGAAGAGGGATGCCGGTTGTGGGTAGAGTCCCGGTAGCTACTCCCATATTGATCATTGCTCGTAGAACAATAGCCAGAGTAATCCCTGCCCCTAAGAGGTAACCGAATAAATCCGGAGCCTGAGAAGCGATCCTCATTCCGGCCCAGAGAAAGACAAGAAAAAGAACAATTAGGGATACCGTTCCCAGGAAACCCAACTCCTCTCCCACAATGGAAAAAATGAAATCGGTATGAGCGGCGGGAAGATAGAACAGCTTCTGCCGCGATTCCCCTAAGCCCACTCCCCCCATTCCTCCTAAACCTAAAGCTAAGAATGACTGGGTAATCTGGAACCCTGCCCCAAGAGGGTCTTTTCCCGGATCAAGGAAAGTCAGGATGCGTCTCAGCCGATAGTCGGTCCCCATAACCAGAAAATAGAAGACGGGAAGAGAAGATAAAGCCAGCCCGGTTAAGTGAATTATTTTCACCCCGGCAATAAAGAGAAGGATAAGGGAAATCATTCCCAGGAACACTCCTGTTCCCATGTCCGGCTGCAGGAAAATGAGTCCTACCATCCCTCCCACCATCAACAAGGGGGGAAGAAATCCCCGCCAGAAATTCTTTAGTTTATCCTGTTTCCGGGCCAGATAGTCAGCCAAATAAATAAGGAGAGCTAACTTTGCCAGCTCTGAAGGTTGGAAGCTAAACCCTCCTCCTATCCTCAGCCAGCGCTGAGCCCCTCCCGCCTCTCTCCCGAACTGAGGAAAGAGAACTAAAACCAGAAGAGTGAGCGTCAAAAACAACAGGGGCTTACTCAAAGCTCTTATCCACTCATACTTAATCCTCCAGGCAGCCAGCATAGCCACTAAGCCCAATAAGACCCAGAGAAGCTGTCTCTCCAGAAAAAAAAGACTATCCCCAAATCTCTCCCCGGCAAAGATGGCACTGGTACTATAGATAGCCACCAATCCAAATCCGATTAAAATGAAAGTAACGATAAGAAGCAGGTAACCACTTTTACCCATCTTCATTTTAGATGCCCCACCTAATATCTAATCTAACCACAGATTTCACAGATTTTCACAGAAAATTATTTCTTACACCTTTATTTCTTTCTCTTTTCATCCTATTCGTTCTCTATCTTATCTGGTGTTAATCTCGTGTAATCTTGTGGTTTCATTTTTTTAAGGACAATACGGCTTCCTTAAAAACTCTTCCTCGTTCCTCAAAATCCCTGAACATATCCAGGCTACTACAAGCCGGAGAAAGGAGTACTGTCTCCCCCTCTACCGCTAAAGAGTAAGAAACCCGCACCGCCTCCTCCAGAGAACCCACTTTCTTAATGGAAGTAGTCCCCGCCAGGGCCTTCCCCAACTTATTCTTAGCCTCGCCCAGGAGAATAAGAACCTTTACTTTCTCCCTAATTGGCTCTCTTAAACTTGAGTAATCGCTTCCCTTATCCCGGCCTCCGGCTATCAGAATAACCGGCCCCTTAATGCCCTCCAGAGACTTAGCCGCTGCCCCCACATTCGTTCCCTTGGAATCATTAATAAACCTAACTCCTCCGATTTCGTCCACAAACTCCGAGCGATGAGGAAGTCCGGAAAATTCCTTAAGAACCTGAGCTATAATTTCCGGCTTAATATTACAAATAAGAGCCATGGCCGTAGCCGCCAGGGCATTTTCTAAGTTATGAGTTCCTTTGATGCCAAGTTCGTCGCTGGCCAGGATAACCGACTTCTCCCCCTCCCGCCGAAAGACTATTTTCCCTTCCTCCACAAAAACTCCTTCTCTCAGTGGCTGCCGCCGGCTAAAGAAAAAAGTCTTCGCTCTCACCTGAAAAGAAAGACGACCGTCCCCCGGACAAAGATTATTATCATCAGCATTAAACACGGCAAAATCCTCTCTCTGCTGATTAGAAAAGAGGCGCTGTTTTACCCTCAGATAACGGGAAAAAGAATGCTCATATCTATCCAGATGGTCAGGGCTAATATTGAGAATGGTAGCGATAAAGGGCCTAAAGCTCTTCGTCGTCTCTAACTGAAAGCTGCTCAACTCCACCACCGCAAGATCGTCTTCTCTGAGCCCCCTCACCGCGGCCGAGAGAGGATTGCCAATATTCCCGGCAACGACGGCCCGATGTCCTCCTGCCTGAAGAATTTCACCAATTAGGGTAACTGTAGTTGACTTCCCATTGGTGCCGGCCACCGCCAGGATAGGAGCGGGACACCAATAGGCTCCTAACTCCAACTCGCCAATGAGAGGAATTCCTTTTTCCCGAGCCAGATTAAAAGGTAGAGAGTCAGGAGGCACCCCCGGACTGACCACGATTAAGTCAGCTCCTTCTATAGCCTCCTGACTATGTCTCCCTACCTCTACCTCAACCCCCTTTATCCTTAGCTCCTCCGCTCTCTTCCTAATAACCTCAGCGGAAGATTTATCAGTAACCGTAACCTGCGCCCCTTTATCAATAAGCAATCGGGCCGCAGCCAAGCCGCTCCTCCCCAGCCCCACCACCGTCACTTTTTTACCCCGAACCTCCATTACTACCTCTTGACAGTTTAACAGTTTAACAGTTTA
>CAZUTJ010000133.1:0-3850 GCA_964622875.1 uncultured bacterium | reverse complement strand
AGTAGGAATCTGGATTCCCGCTTACTGATTGCGGGAATGACACGGGGTTTACTGAATATTTACGTCTTGCCTAATAGGCTTGGTGTAGTTTTATTGACTTACTCTGACACTTTGACTCTTTGACACTTTTGTGCCCTGGTGGCTGAATAGTTGTAGGGAGGTAAGGAGAATGAAGATAGTTAGAATGCTTGTTTGTCTGGGAGGGGTTCTTTTGCTCCTGGGTAGCCTGGGTAGGGGAGTGAGCGCAGTAGAGGAACCGGAGCCCCTTACCCTGAGACTTTTCCGCATGCCCGACCCCAAAAATCCCTGCCCTTTTGTCCAGGCTGAACTGGCTGTTATCCGTGCCTTTCAGGAGAAGTATCCTCATATTGAGCTGCAGCCCTTTGCCGGTATAACTATTGAGGGTATGGCTATGGATGCGGCCCCGCTTTTAGCCATTGCCGGAGGCACCTCCCCGGATATTCTCTATGTGAACTTTCGCATGTCTCATACTTATATTGCCGAGGGGTTTCTTTACCCCATGGACGAATTCCTCAAAGATAAACCTCAAGAACTCCTCGATCTGCGGGTAGCCAAGCCGATATGGCCGGTTATTCAGCGGCCAGCGGAGCCCGGGGGGAGAGAACATATCTGGGCCCTTCCCACCAGTCTTTTAGTGCGTACCCTCTCCTGGCGCAAAGACCTCTTTGCCCGGGCCGGCCTTGACCCCCATCGCCCTCCTCAGGATTGGGAGGAGCTAATAGAATTCTCCCGCATCCTGACCAACCCGGAAGAGAGGACCCACGGCCTGTTTATGAACTGGGGTGGGATGGCTACCTCCTGGGAGTTCATCTCCTATCTCTGGTCGGCGGGAGGAGAGGCTATGCTTGAAGATGAAGAGGGAAACTGGCGGGCCGTTTTTGATTGTGAGATGGCGGTGGAGGCCCTGCTCTTCTTCATCAGACTTAATACCGAAAGATGGACGGATTCCGCTGGGAGAGAACACAGAGGTTCTGTTTTGCACTCGGGTGTGGACGATATCGCCTGGGCGGAAGGACGGGTAGGCATGCGTATGATGTATATGGGGGGGGATACCCTTGGCCGGGGGATAGACCCGGACCTCATTGGTGTTGCCCCGGTGCCTTTAAGTTTCGCGGGGTTGCGCAGCAGTGAGGTTAACGCCATGATGATGGGCATCTTTGCCGGGCAGAAATGTCCCCGGATACGTGAAGCCGCCTTTAAGTATATCTGGTTTTACGATTCTGAAGAAGCTCGACGAATACGCATGGAGGTACTCATAGAACATGGTCTCGGCCGCATCTTAGACCCGGTACTCCTTAAAAGATTTGGCTTTGAAGAGTTTTTAGAGGATGCCCCTGAGACCTGGCTTCCGGTATGGGAATACATCCTGGAGCATGGCCGGCCTGAGCCCTTCGGCACGAATGCTCAGATGATCTTCACTTTTATGACTTTCCCCATAGAGCGGGCTATAGACCTGGAGCTCCGGGGGTTATTGGGTGATACCGATGAGGAAAGACGGCAAAAGGTTCAGGAGCTCTTGACGGCGGCGGTAACCCGCACCAATAGAGAAATGATTGGGGTAATTTCCCCACAAGAGCGCCGGATGAGAAACAACCTGGCTTTAATTGTAGTGATCATCATAGTTACCGTCTTCTTTCTGGTCCTCTGGTATGTCTGGAAAGCCTTTACCCCTAAGGGAGAAGGAATACCCCGGGGTTGGAGGTTTAAAAAATACTGGGGGGCTTATCTTATTATGCTGCCGGCAGTAGCTTCCATACTCCTCTGGATGTATGTTCCGATGTTTATGGGCTCGCGTATGGCCTTCCAGGACTTTGGGATGGTCCAGGAATCTGTTTGGGTGGGGCTGGGTAATTTTGGTGATGTGCTCTTTGATGCTACCTGGTGGGCCTCTGTCGGCCGTACCGCATATTATATGCTCTTGATATTAGGGCTGGGCTTCTGGCCACCTATATTGTTGGCTATCCTGCTGCAGGAGGTTTCCTATGGAAAAGTCTTTTACCGCACCGTTTTTTATCTGCCGGCGGTAATCGCCGGGTTTGTGGTTATTTACTTGTGGAGGTTGTTTTATTGCCCCTTGCCTACGGGGATTTTGAACCAGATAGTAGGCCTGGTGGGAATAGAACCCCAGCGCTGGCTGGGCGATCCCCGCCTGGCTATGATGGCGGTGGTCATTCCTACGGTTTGGGCGACCATAGGGCCCGGTTGCCTGATTTACTTAGCGGCTCTGAAAAGCGTTCCCGATGAATTATACGAAGCTGCTGATGTAGATGGAGCTAGTTTCTTTGATAAAATTCGCTATATCGTTCTTCCTTACCTTAAGGCTCTGATTATCATCCAGTTTATCGGGGCCTTTATTGCCGCCTCTCAGGGGGCCGGATTTATCTTAGTGATGACCTTTGGAGGTCCGGCTGAGGCTACCAAGGTGGCCGGACTGCACATCTTTGAAAAAGCTTTTCTCTCTCTTAGATTTGGAACGGCTACGGCCATGGCCTGGTTCTTAGGGATCATGCTTATTGGGTTTACGGTATGGCAATTAAAAATACTATCTCGGATGGAGTTCCGGGCTGCCGGAACTATGAAAAAAACAGGGTAATTACTTTAGGCTGTTAGGCTGAAGGCTGTTAGGTTCAAGATTCAGGATTTAAGAACCCCTCTATGCTTTTTGTTCTATGTCTTTTGTGCCTTCAGCCTAATGGCCTAACCAACAGCCTATCACCGGAGGATAATAACACTATGCCTATCATTGGGAATGTTGGTCGCCGCTCACCTGGGGTGCGACTGCTAAATACTTGTATTCACCTGGTGCTCATTATCGGTGGGATTACTACGGTTTATCCTTTCCTGATCATGGTGGCCGGGTCGTTAAAGTGTGAGCACGATGCCAAATATTTGGATATTATCCCTAGATTCCTTAGAGACGAGACTATTTTTTTTCAGAAACACATCCGCACTAAATATAACGCTAGCCTGGGTCTGGCTCAAGCAACTTTAGGAAAACGACTCGTCTCCTTTGATGATATTCAGCCCCCGGGGGATTTCCCCTCCCGGCGGGTAGATGACTGGGAAGCTTTTCTGGAGGCTCGTCCTCCAACAATGGATCACTTTTTCTTCGGGCTGGGGGCGGTGCACGAACATGGTACTCACCCGGCAATGAACCGGGCTGTGAGAGAATGGTTGCAGGAGCAATATGAGCATGACCTGGAGAGGTTGAATGAGGAGCACGGAATGAGTATAGCCAAATGGGAAGAGGTCAATTTTATTCCTGAAGATTTTACCCTCCGGAGGAATAAAGGGGACTACCGGGGAATCTTAGCCCGCTTCCAGGAATTTAAAGAAAACTCTCCCGAACTTTTTCGCTATTATTTCAGTCTGGATGGTTCTTTTATGGCCAAATTGGGCCGCCGCTACGGCTGGGACTTAGAGGAACTGAATCAGTCTCTGAAGACTGATTTTCAGCGCTGGGGAGATGTCCATTTTAGCCGCAGAAAGCCGTCCGGTCCTCTGGAGGCAGTATGGGAAGAATTCGTCCGCGAAAATTTAAACCTGCAGTTTATTCGGGTAGATGAGGAGGCTCTACCTGTATGGCAGGAGTTTCTCCGGAATCAGTATTATGAGGATATTCATTTTCTCAACCGGTTACATGAGACAACCTATACTAGTTTTGAGGAGATACCCCTGGTAGTGGAGGTGCCTACCTATGGACTTTTACTTGTAGACTGGGCCCTGTTTGTGGAAACAAAGGCTCCGGTCGGGTCTTTATCCATCCGCAGCGCCGAATTTTATTATCGGGATTTCTTGAAAGGGAAATATACGACCCTTGAGGAGCTAA
>CAZUTJ010000132.1:0-3880 GCA_964622875.1 uncultured bacterium | reverse complement strand
ATACCCTTCAGGGCACAAGTAAATCAAGCAACTACAGCTCGTCTTTGTAGTTGCCTCATTTATGAGGCATATCTTGAGGTCTAGGAAAGTATAAACGCCTTTTTTTCTGTCATTCCCCGATTCAATCGGGGAATCCAGGCTCTGGATTATCCGGTCAAGCCGGATAATGACATTTTCTTAGTAATGATTTTTGCTTTGTAGTTGCCTCATTTATGAGGCTTTTTCAAAAGTATAGTAAAATTTTTCTCTGTATCCTCTCATGGTTAGGTTTTGTTCTTGCCAAGAATTTGTGGCTGTGTTATACTCTTCGGAAAAATCGAAAGGAGGTAAGCAATTGGTAGCTATTTCCATACGGGAGCTTTTGGAGGTGGGGGTTCATTTTGGACATCAGACCAGGCGCTGGAATCCGAAAATGGCCCGCTACATATTTGGAGAGAGAAACGGCCTTTATATTATTGACCTCCTCAAAACAGTGGAGAACTTGAAAAAGGCCGGTAAGTTTTTAACGGAACTTGTTGCCCAGGGAGGGATGGTCCTTTTTGTGGGAACGAAGAAGCAGGCCCGGGGAACTATCGCCCTGGAAGCCACCCGGTGCGGGATGTTCTATGTCAATAACCGCTGGCTGGGGGGAATGTTAACCAATTTCCAAACGATCAAGAAGAGTGTCGGGCGGCTGAAAGAACTTAAGCGTATGGAGGAAGAGGGAACCTTTGCGCTCTTTCCTAAAAAGGAGGTAATTCAGCTCGGTAAGGAGAAGGAGAAGTTAGAGAAAAATCTATCCGGTATTGAGCAGATGGATAAATTGCCGGCCGCGCTTTTCGTTATTGATATTAAGAAAGAAAAGATAGCCGTCTCTGAGGCTAACAAGCTGGAGATACCGGTGGTGGCCCTGGTGGATACTAATTGTGACCCGGATGAAGTAACTTTTTGTATTCCGGGTAATGATGATGCTATCAAGGCGGTAAAAGTTCTTTGCTCTCGGATTGCCGATGCTATATTGAAAGGGACGGAAGATAAAAGACAGAAGCCGGAAGTCAGGAGTCAGAAGACAGAAGACAAAGGGCAGAAGTCAGGAGTCAGGAGTCAGAAGACAGAAGACAAAGGGCGGAAGCCCGAAGTCAAAAGACAGAAGTCAAAAGACAGAAGCCAGAAGCCAGAAGTTAGAAGTCAAAGGGCAGAAGGCAGAGGATAAAAGTCGGAAGGCGGAAGTTCGTAAGGGGTAGAGAGCGAAGGCAAATGTTTAGTCAAGACCGTTTAAATATCTCACGCAAAGACGTAAAAAAGATATAAAGATAAATATTTCACGCCAAGGCGCAAAGGCGCAAAGATTATAATATAAAGATAAAGATTGGGGTTTTTGATAAATTTTGGATTGGAGCTTATGCGCGATAGTATATGAAAAGAATAACTTTGCGCCTTGGCGCCTTGGCGTGAGGCAATGAAGTTGTTTTTGGGAATTTTTATAGGGAAGGGGTAGCAAAGTGAGTCAGATGAATATGATTAAGGAGCTGCGCGAGATGAGTGGGGCCGGGATAATGGATTGCAAAAAAGCCCTGGCTGATACGGAGGGGGACCTGGAAGGAGCCCTGGAGTTTTTGAGAGAAAAGGGATTTTCTCTGGCTGCCAAAAAGGCCGGGAGGAAGACGAAAGAAGGGCTAATTACCTCCTATATTCATTTTGGAGGCAAGATCGGAGTTTTGGTGGAGCTTAACTGTGAAACTGACTTTGTAGCTAAGACAGATGAGTTCAAGCAGTTAGCTAAGGACATCTCGATGCATATTGCCTGGAGCAATCCTCTTTTTCTATCGCGGGATGAAGTGCCCGGAGAAATAGTTGAACGGAAAAAAGAACCGGAGAAATATTTTTCTCAAAGCTGTCTTCTGGAGCAGCCTTTTCTCAAAGATAATAATATCACCGTTAATAATTATTTGTCTTCGGTGATTGCCAGGATAAGAGAGAATATTAAAATAAGTCGCTTTGTGAGATACCAGCTGGGGGAGAAGTGAAAAAGCCGGTTTATAAGCGTATTCTTCTGAAATTAAGCGGAGAGGCTCTACAGGTTCGTCGGAAGTATGGCATTGACCCCCGGGTGGTTACAGTTGTTGCTGAGGAAATAAAGGATATTAAAGAACTGGGTTTGGAAATAGCCATTGTCGTGGGAGGGGGTAATATCTTCCGGGGGGTGGTAGCCGGTGCCAGGTGGTTAGAACGTTCAACTGCTGATTATATGGGTATGCTGGCTACCGGGATAAATGCCCTGGCTTTGCAGGGCGCCCTGGAGAAAGTTGGGGTGGATACTCGCGTTCAGAGCGCTATCGAAATGAGAGATTTGGCTGAGCCTTATATCAGGCGCCGGGCCATGCGCCATTTAGAGAAGGGAAGGATAGTTATCTTTTCCGGAGGTACCGGCAGCCCTTATTTTACTACCGACACGGCGGCTGCTTTAAGGGCGGTGGAAGTGGGGGCGGAAGTGATCTTGAAGGCGACTAAAGTAGATGGTGTTTACAGCGCCGACCCCCTTCTTCATCCTCAAGCCAAGAAATATAATCGCTTGAAATATATGGAAGCTATCAGAAAGAGGTTAAAGATAATGGATTCCACCGCCCTTTCGCTTTGTATGGATAATAACCTGCCGATAATTATCTTTAATATAGGAAGGAAGGGTAATATTAAGAGGGCTGTTCAGGGAGAGACAATCGGAACGGTAGTTGAGGGGTGAGAAAATGGAAAAATTAGTTAAGGACACTCTTCGGGAGATGGAAGAGAAGATGAAGGCATCGATAGAGGTAACCAGGCGGGAGTTAGCCGCTATTCGCACTGGTCGGGCTTCAGCTGCTCTCTTAGAGGGAGTGAAAGTTAACTATTACGAGACGCTTACTCCCCTTAATCAGGTAGCTAATATCGTGGTGCCGGAAGCAGGTCTCATTGTCATTCAGCCCTGGGATAAGTCAACTTTGGGGGAAATAGAGAAGGCGGTTTTGAAGTCGGATATAGGCTTGACTCCCCATAATGATGGCCAGGTTATTCGTCTTCCTCTTCCCCCGTTGAGTGAAGAGAGAAGAAAAGAATTAGTTAGGGTTGTCAAGAGGATGGCTGAAGAGGGCCGGGTGGGTGTGCGCTCATTGAGACACAAGGCTAGAGAGGGGTTGAGGGACCTGGAAAAAGAAAGCAAAATTTCTCAGGATGAGAATCACCAGGGGCAAGAGAAGATGGAAAAATTGACCCATCAATATGTGGAAGAGATAGACAAGATATTGGAGAGAAAGGAGAAAGAAATACTGGAAGGGTAAAATTGGATTACAGATTACAGATTACAGATTACAGATTACAGACTACAGACTACAGACTAAAAGATTTTTGGTTTTTGTCTAATGTCTAAAGTCTGTTTGAAGGAAAAAAAATGGCTCATAAGATTACCGATGAATGCGTAGCTTGCGGAACCTGTCTGGACGAGTGTCCGGTAAGTGCTATTCAAGAGGGAGAAGAGCGTTACTCTATTGATAAGGAAAAATGTACCGACTGTGCCCAGTGTGTTGAGGTTTGCCCTACCGAGGCCATTGTTAAGGAGTAAGAGACCACTGATAACCACAGAGAGCACAGAGAGAGAAAAGATAATATAGGACGCGGATAAAGGCAGATGCAAAGGATTAAAAAATAAAAGAATTTTATCCGCAGATTACACAGATTACACAGATTAAATTTTAAGAATTAAAGAAAACAAAAGATTAAGTTTTAATTCTTATCTGTGCAAATCCGGTGAAATCTTGTGGTTTATGCTTTATGTTTTGTTTTTCAAAAATAATTATTATCTGTATTTATCTGCGAAAATCTGCGTCCAAAAAAGTTTTTAAGTATTTTCTCTGTATTCTCTGTGGTTAAT
>CAZUTJ010000131.1:0-3889 GCA_964622875.1 uncultured bacterium | reverse complement strand
CGCCTTTTTCTGTCATTCCCCGATTCAATCGGGGAATCCAGGTTCTGGATTATCCAGTCAAGCCGGATAATGACATTTTCTTAGTAATGATTTCATCTTTGTAGTTGCCCAATTTATTGGGCTTTTTCAAATCTGCGAAAATCTGTGTAATCTGCGGACCAAAAAAGTTTTTAGGTATTTCTCTGTGTTCTCTGTGGTGCAAGTTTGAGGAGCAAGGAGTGATGAAATTGGACGGGTTAGTTCATCAGACCGGTGAGTGGTGGAAGGGGCGGGGACCGAACTCCGAGATTGTCATGTCCAGCCGGGTGAGATTAGCCCGAAACCTGGACGGGTTTCCCTTCTCTCACCGGGCCTCCCGGGAGAAGCAAGGAGAGGTTGTTTCTCTGGCTCGCCCGGCCATAGAGTCGAGCAGTTTCCTGAAAAACTCCTCTTTTTTCGATCTTAACGAACTTAACCCCCTTGATTGTCAATTTTTGAGGGAGAGACGCTTGATTAGCCATGAGTTAGCCGAGAGCAAGGGGATGAGGGCGGTGGTGGTGGGCGATAGAGAGCTGATTAGCATTATGATTAACGAGGAGGACCATCTGCGTCTGCAGGCTATGAAGTCGGGATTGCAATTGCTGGACACCTGGCGTTTAATAGATAGAATAGAGAGCGAGTTGGGGGCCAAGCTCAAATTTGCCTTTTCCCGGGAGTGGGGATATCTCACTGCTTGCCCGACCAATGCCGGGACGGGGATGAGAGCTTCGGTGATGCTCCACTTGCCTTCTCTGGCGCTCACCAAGCAAATAGGCAAGGTTCTACAGGCTATTACTAAGTTGGGTCTGGTAGCTCGAGGTTTGTATGGCGAAGGGACAGAGCCCCTAGGAAACTACTTCCAGATTTCCAATCAGGTTACCCTGGGTCAGGCGGAAGAGGAGATCATTGATAATATAGAGCGGGTGATTAAGCAGATCGTTGGCCACGAGGAGAATGCCCGCAAAATTCTTCTTGATAAAGAAGGCCGGAAAGAATTTTTGGAAGACCAGGTCTTCCGGGCCTATGGTATCTTAAAGAATGTGCGCATTATTGATTCCGCGGAGACGATAAACCTTCTTTCCACTCTTCGCCTGGGGGTTGACTTAGGGCTAATCAGGGATATAAGTCGTCAGATTCTCAACGAACTTTTAATTATTACCCAGCCGGCTCATCTCCAGAAGCGGGAGGGAAGGGTCCTTTCCCCGGCCCAGCGGGATGTGAAAAGGGCGGAATTGATCAGGGGGAGACTAAGTAAGTAAATTGCTAAACTGCTAAATTGATAAAAGTTCGGTCTATTAATATTTTTTTGTTCTTGTTCTGTCTGGTGCACTGGTGCGCTGGTGCTCTGACACTTTTTCTACGGAGGTGGGTTATGTTTGATAGGTTTACGGAGAGGGCCAGGCAGGTGATCGTGTTGGCTCGGCAGGAAGCGGGAAGACTTAATCACGATTATATTGGAGTGGAGCATCTTCTTCTGGGTCTAATCAAGATGGGAGAATGCTTGGCCGTTGATATCCTACGCGGTTTGGGGATAGAGCCCGAGAGCTTACGCTTAGAGGTGGAGAGAATGGTAGAAGGGGGGCCGGCAACCCTGACTGTAGGGGAGATTCCCTTTACCCCCCGGTCCAAGAAAGTGTTGGAATTGGCTGTAGATGAAGCCCGGAATTTTGGGCATAATTATGTGGGAACCGAGCATCTGCTCCTGGGACTGATTCGGGAGGGAGAAGGGATCGCGGCCCGGATATTGGGGAGTATGGGAGCTGACTTAAAAAAGGCCAGGCAGAAAACAAGGGAATTCCTGGAAGGGGCGGCGCCTTCTCCCGGAGGGGTGTCCCCGGGTAAAAAAACCAAGACTCCCGCTTTGGATGCTTTCGGTCGCGACCTCACCGATTTGGCCCGGGAAGATAAGCTGGACCCGGTGATCGGCCGAGAGGATGAAATAGAGAGAATAACGGAAATTTTAAGTCGGAGGACGAAGAATAATCCGGTTCTTTTAGGCGAAGCCGGAGTGGGAAAGACGGCCATTGTGGAAGGATTGGCCCAGAAGATAGTGGCCGGTCATGTTCCCGACATCCTCAGCAATAAGCGCATTGTCGCTTTAGACCTGGCTTTGATGGTAGCGGGAACCAAGTATCGGGGGCAGTTTGAAGAAAGAATCAAGGCGGTGATGCAGGAGATACGGCGCTCGGAGGATATCATCGTCCTCATTGATGAACTCCATACTCTGGTAGGGGCCGGAGCGGCGGAAGGGGCTATAGATGCCTCCAACATTCTTAAGCCGGCTTTATCCCGGGGGGAGATGCAGTGTATTGGAGCTACCACTTTAGATGAATACCAAAAATATATTGAGAGGGATAGTGCTTTAGAGAGAAGATTTCAAATGATCATGGTTGAGCCTCCCACTGTGGCCGAGACCATAGAAATCTTGAAAGGCCTGCGGGATAAATACGAGGCCCACCACCGGGCCCGGTTCACTGACCAGGCCCTGGAGGCGGCCGCTAAGTTAGCCGACCGTTATATCGCCGCCCGGCTCCTTCCCGACAAAGCCATAGATGTTATTGACGAAGCCGGCGCCCGGGCCCATTTGTTTGTGGCCACCGCTCCTCCTGATGTCAAGGAGATGGAGAAAAAGATAGAAGATTTGAGGAGGGAAAAGGAGGCCTCCGTCAAGACTCAGGCATTTGAGGAAGCGGCTAAATTTCGGGATCAAGAAAGGAAGCTCAGGGAGAAATTAAAAAAAACTCATCAGGAATGGAAAGAGAGCACTAACAAGAAAGAGGCTCTGGTCACCGAGGAAACGGTAGCGGAGATTGTCTCCAAGTGGACGGGAATTCCGGTATCCCGACTGGAGGAGAAGGAGATGGAGAAGCTGCTCCGCATGGAAGAAGAGCTACACAAGAGAGTGGTTGGCCAGGACGAGGCCCTGACCGCTCTTACCCAGGCAGTGCGACGTTCCCGTTCGGGGCTCAAAGACCCCGAGCGGCCCATCGGCTCTTTTATCTTTCTCGGCCCCACCGGAGTAGGGAAAACAGAGTTAGCCCGGACCTTAGCCGAGTTTCTTTTCGGTGACGAGGAGGCCCTTATCCGTTTGGATATGTCCGAGTATATGGAACGATTCTCCGTTTCCCGCTTGATCGGGGCCCCTCCCGGCTATGTAGGATATGAAGAGGGTGGCCAGCTTACTGAAAGGGTGAGAAGAAGACCTTATGCGGTAGTGCTCCTGGATGAGATAGAGAAGGCCCACCCGGATGTTTTTAATATTCTCCTTCAGGTATTAGAGGATGGAAGGTTAACCGACAGCCTCAACCGCACCGTTGATTTCCGCAATGTGGTACTTATTATGACTTCCAATGTAGGTGCTCCCACTCTGAAGAAGACGCTGGGATTTAGTGCGGAGGATGAAAAAAGTTCTTACGAGTCTATAAAAGAGAAGCTCCTGGGAGACCTGAAGAAGGTCTTCCGCCCGGAGTTTCTTAACCGCATTGATGAAACTATCGTCTTTCGCTCCCTCACTCGTGAGGAACTGAAAGAGATAGTTAATTTCATGCTGGAAGAGGTCCGGGAGCGTCTCTCGGAGAAAAAATTAAAGATCGAGATTAGCCCCCAGGCCAAAGAATTTTTCATTAATAAGGGTTACGACCCCTTTTTTGGGGCTCGTCCTCTCAGGAGAGCCATTCAGCGCTACTTAGAGAACCCCCTGGCGGAGGAGATGCTCAAGGGAAATCTCAAGGAGGGAATGACCATTAAAGTAGGAGTAAAGAACGGCAAACTGAGTTTTAAATAAAGTAACCGTTCACGGTTTACAGTTATCAGTTCACGGTTGATAAACACATAAAAGCAAGAGGTTCAAAAGATTGTTGATTGTTAAAGG
>CAZUTJ010000130.1:0-3919 GCA_964622875.1 uncultured bacterium | reverse complement strand
ATAATTAATAATTAATAATTAATAATTAATAATTAATAATTAATAATTAATAATTATCTTTTTAATCCTAAAAATCTGCGTCCTGCTTTTTTCTTATTCTGTGTCTTTGTGCCTCTGTGGTAAAAGTTTTTTGGAGTTTGTCCGAAGTGAGAGCTAACTGATTCACTAAGTGTGTTCTTCGACATACTTGATAGCTTCTCCCACCGTGGTAATTTTCTCCGCATCCTCATCCGGGATCTCAATATCAAACTCTTCTTCAAGAGCCATTACCAATTCCACCGTATCCAGGGAATCTGCTCCCAGATCATCTACAAATAAGGCTTCGGGAGTAACCTCGCTGGCGTTTGCTCCCAACTGCTCGACGATAATTTCCTTAATTCTTTCTTCTAAAGCCATCTTTTTCTCCTCCTTCGATGGTAACTACTCAAGGCTATGGCCACAAAGACACCAAGACACTAAGATTACAGAATGATTCTTTTTATATCTTTTTGTAACTATTTAAAGTAAATAGGCTGAAGGTTGTTAGGTTATACTTTCCCCTTTGCTCTATACTCTATACCTTCGGTCTTTAGCTTAAGTAGTTACTAAATTCCCTTGTTTACCTTGGTGTCTTTGTGCCTTAGTGGCTGAATAGTTACGTTGTATCTTCATTTCACATAACCATTCCCCCATCTACGTTTATTACCTGGCCGTTAATATAACTAGCCCTATCAGAAACGAGAAAGAGGACCACCTCGGCTACATCCTCAGGGGTCCCCAGCCGGCCCAGAGGAATTCGCCGGCGCATCTCTTCTTTCGCGGCGGCTGCTAATTTCTCCGTCATCAGCGTCTTTATAAATCCCGGAGCCACCGCGTTTACATTTATTCCCCGGGGAGCCAACTCCCGGGCGGAACTCTTGGTAAGCCCAATAATTCCGGCCTTGGAGGCAGCATAATTTGCCTGACCCACATTGCCGATAAGCCCGATTACCGAGGCTACATTGACAACCTTCCCGCTCCTGGCCTTAAGCATCGGCTTAGCTACCGCCTTCAGACAATTAAAAGCCCCTTTAAGATTTATTTCTATTACTCTATCCCAGTCCGCTTCTTTCATGCGGATGAGGAGAGCATCGGCAGTTATCCCGGCGTTGTTGATGAGTATATCAATCTTTCCCAGCTTGTCAAGTATTTTGTCCACCATCTCATTAACTTCTTTAGATTGAGACACATCCGCCTTAAAGACTAATGTTTGTCTTCCTAAAGATTCTATTTCCTTAACAGTTCTCTGGGCTTCTTCTAAGTTCACATCGGAAACAACTACCCGGGCTCCCTCCTGGGCCAGCCCGAGAGCAATAGCCTTCCCCAGACCCTGAGCGGCTCCCGTTACCAGAGCTACTTTGTTTTCCAGAAACATGGACATCTTCCTCCTGACCCGAACAAGTCGGAATTAAAATCAAATGTCAAATACCGGATAAATCCGGTAAATCCAAAATCCAAATGTCAAATGTCAAATAAAACCCAAATACCAAAACCCAAAAATTTGGCCTTTGTTCTCTTTGCTCTTTTTGTCTTTTGGATTTTGTCATTCATTGGTCATTTGGATTTTGTCATTTGACATTTATCCGTCATTTACCATTTCACCACACACGCTCCCCAGGTAAGGCCACCTCCGAAGGCGTCGAGGACGATGATATCTCCCTCCTTAATTCTCCCTCCCCGCACGGCTTCATCAAGGGCAATGGCGATACTGGCTGAGGAGGTATTTCCGTACTTATCAACATTGATATAAACCCGGGAGAGAGGGATTCCCGCCTTCTTTGCCGCCGCCTGGATAATACGCAGGTTAGCTTGATGAGGAATAAGAAGGCTTACTTCTTCGGGGGATAGGCGGAGACGAGAAAGGGCCTCTTCGGCGGCTTTAGCCAGGACGCGCACGGCCACCTTGTAGAGTTCGTTCCCCTTCATCCTGGTATAGTGAAGCCTATTATCTATAGTTTCATGGGTGGGAGGCATTCTTGAGCCTCCCGCCGGAAGCTTCAAGAGGTCTCCCAGACCTCCATCCGCTCCTAAGTAAAAGGAAAGGATTCCTTTCTCTTCTGTAGTGGATTTCACCACTACCGCTCCAGCTCCGTCTCCCAGGAGGACGCAGGTATTCCGGTCCGTCCAATCGGTGATCTTAGACAGGGTCTCTGTCCCGATCAAAAGAGCGGTTTCGTAAGCGCCGTTTTTAATAAATTGGTCCACGACAGAGAGTCCATAGATAAATCCCGAGCAGGCCGCAGAGATGTCGAAGGCAGCGGCCCTTTTGGCCCCGATTCTATCCTGCACCAGACAGGCCGTGGCCGGGAAAGCCATATCAGGAGTAACAGTGGCCACCACGATAAGATCTATCTCTGCGGGGCTGGTTTCAGCCGCCTCCAGAGCCCGTTCGGCTGCCTTCAAGGCTAAATCCGAAGCGGCCGTCTCCTCATCAACTATCCGGCGCTCCTTTATCCCGGTTCTGGTTACAATCCATTCATCGCTGGTATCAACCATCTTTTCTAATTCGGAATTAGTCAGAACCCTATCCGGAACGTAAGACCCGGTTCCCGCTATGATAGTGAATCTGGACATTTATCCTCCGATGTTAGCGCTTTCCTGATACGTTCATTAACTTTACATTTAACAAACTCCGCCGCTATTTTAAGGGCATTCTTGATCGCTTTGGGCGAGGAGCCTCCATGAGAAACCACACAAACCCCTTCAATTCCTAAAAGGGGCGCCCCTCCTCTCTCGGCATAATCCCCCTGCTTCTGAAAATTTCTATAGGCTCTCTGATTGAGAAATGCGCCCAATCTCGCTCTCAAGCCTCTCTTTAATTCCTGTCGTAGAGAACCTTCCAGGGTTTCCGCCATCCCCTCGCAAGTCTTCAGAACCACATTGCCGATGAAGCCGTCACAGACCACCACCTCCACCCGGCCATTAAAAACATCTCTCCCTTCTACATTTCCCGCAAAGTTAAGGGAAGAGTCTTTAAGCAGGCGGTGCGCTTCTTTGGTCAGCTCGTTTCCTTTCGATTCCTCGTGCCCGATACTGAGGAGGCCTACCCGGGGCCGGGCCTTACCTAAAATACATTCGGCATAGATGCTTCCCATAACGGCGAATTGATAGAGATTCCGCGGCCGGGAATCTACATTCGCTCCGGCATCAAGGAGCACCGAAGAGCCGTCAGGAGTGGGCATTAAAGTAGCAATAGCCGCACGGTCCACTCCCGGAATAGTGTCCAGATAAATCTTGGCCGCAGCCACCGTTGCTCCGGTATTCCCGGCGCTAACCAGAGCCTCTACTTTTCCCTCCCGGAGAAGCTCAACGGCCCGAACTATGGAAGAATCCTTCTTCCTTCTCATAGCGAAAATAGGAGACTCGTCCATTCCCACTACCTGGCTCGCTTCTTTCAGGGAAATCTTCAGCTCCCCTATTTCATGCCGGGCCAGTTCTTTCCTGATGGCAGTCTCATCGCCAACCAGGACAAGCTCTAAATCCATCTCCCTGGCCGCCAGGATCGCTCCCTCTACATTAACCGCCGGGGCCTTATCTCCACCCATACTATCAAGGGCTATTCTCATTTCTTGGCCTTTTTTTCCACCTCAATTACCATCTTCCCTCCATAATAACCACAATGAGGACAAACCCGGTGAGAAATCCTTGACTGCCCACAATGGGAGCATTTAGAAAGGGCAGGAAGAGAAAGTTTGTCATGGGTGCGTCTTTTACCTCTAATTGATCGGGAAACCTTTTTCCTGGGTAGTGCCATGTTTGCTCCTCCCTTGCAATTATTCAACCATCAGTGCACCAGAGAATATCAGGGCATCAGGCAGAATAAAGACAGAAAACGTTCTAGTGCGTTGTGACCTAAATTCCTGTCATTGCCCGGCTTGACCGGGCAATCCGGAATTCATAG
>CAZUTJ010000129.1:0-3944 GCA_964622875.1 uncultured bacterium | reverse complement strand
CCGGTAACTTCATAAAAAAGATGACGCAGTTCATTGATAACTTTTTCACCCAGCGCTTGTCTGAGATCGATAGACTTCGGAAACATCTTTTCCAGGTGGCCGGTCATAACCCTCCCTGCGATTGAGATTAAATTGCTATATTGCCAAACTGCCAAACTGCTATATTGAAAAACAATAATAACTACTCAGGTTGCCAGGTTCACAGTTGGTTGCCTTATTTTCATACCGGTTTATGTTTATTGTTTTCTAACCTTGAACCGTGAACCCCGGAACTTTGAACCTGGGTAGTTACAAGCAATTTAACAGTTTAGCCATTTAACAGTTTAACAGTTTCCCCACTCTGACTCCCGTCAATCTACCTATTTCCGGCAGGGAACCGATGAGGGGGCGGGCATAGGTAGTAAAGGCCTCGGTGATATCATTTCCTGACTCCGCGATAAACTCCGGGGGCATGGATTTAGTCTTCCGGGCGACGCTGGATAAAGGAGTAATGAAGGTCTCCACCCGGTAGTCCCGACCCTCGCCCAGGCGACGCAGGGCGACGCTGCCATGGCCTCCCTGGGAAAGAGCCAGCCTCACCGCCTCTTCTCCTACCAGGCGGGCCTCCCGGGCATCCACCTCGGAGACTATCCCGGGAAAGGAACGTTGAAGATAGCCAAAGGTATCGGCGCGCACCCGGAGCTTACCCCGGGTCTTCATTCTCTTCTTGATCAGACCGGTCAGGAAATCTCCCAGGCCGCCGCTGCCGCTTAACTGCACATTGCCGTGCGCATCCACTTCCCCGGTAGTATATAAAGGCTCCCCCCCTTCCCCACTGATACCTTCCGATACCGCTATCACCACCCGGCCCAACCGGCTGTAGGTATCCTCCGCATCGGCTAAGAAACGGTCCCGGGAGAAAGGATTTTCCGGCAGGTAAATAAGATGAGGGGCATCGTCCTCGTATCTTCTGGCCAGGCTGGAGGCAGCGGTGAGAAAACCGGCGTGCCGTCCCATAATGACATCCACCTTAATGCCGGGAATGGAAAGATTGTCCAGGTTATCTCCCATAATAGCCATAGCTACAAACTTAGCCGCGGTTCCATATCCCGGACAGTGGTCCGTTATCAGAAGGTCGTTATCTATGGTCTTGGGGACATGAAATAATCTTATCTCATAGTCCTGGGCGCTAGCTAGATCAGCAATGATGTTAGCCGTCTCGGCCGAATCGTTGCCTCCGATATAAAAGAAATAGCGAATATCGTGTTTCTTGAATATCTCCAAAATCTTCCGGCAATCTTCCTGGGTAGGTTTCTTACGGGCCGAACCCAGAGCGGCGCAGGGAGTAGCGGCCACCTTTTCCAGAGTAGCTGCCTCCTCTTGTTTTAGGTCAAAAAAGTCCTCCTGCAATATTCCTTCAATAGCATATTCCGTTCCATAAATGCCGGTTATTTCCTCGTGTTTAAGAGCTTCAAAAACAATTCCGGCCAAACTTTGATTAATTACTCCAGTCGGCCCACCCGATTGGCCCACCAAAACCTTCCCTTTTAATCTCTCGGCCATTTTTCTCTCCCCTTTTTCGCAGTTCCGGGGACAGTCCCGATTCTACGAGCTAACGCTCCGTAAATCTGGGACAGTCCCCTCAGCGCCTTACCTCTTTGATAAATCTTTTCTTCCGTTATTATTCCATTTACGGGAACATCGTTCTCCCCCACCGGCAGTTCCTCAACCACTTGCAATTCAAATGCTAAGCCTAGACAGGGGACATTTGTCGGAATCTTCCTCAGGAAATTGTCGTAAAAACCTCCCCCAAATCCCAAACGCTGGCCCTGACGGTCAAAGGCCACTCCGGGAACAATAATAAGTCCGATATTTTCCCGGGGGACCGGTCGACGATATTCCTCCCCCGGCTCCAGAATCCCATAAGCTCCCGGAACTAACTCCCCGTAGTCAGTCAAAAGCAAGGGGATTAAATCTCTCTCTTCCACTTTGCTCAGGGGCACGGCCACCCTTTTCCCCATCTTAAGACTCTCCCTGATCATCCCTTCTGTTCTCACTTCTTTATCCTTAGCCACATAAAACATAACTATCTCAGCTCTCTTAAACTCCGCCAATTCCAAAAGCCTTTTTCTTATCCTCCGGCTTTTTTCCCGGATAGCTTCTTCGGATAGTTCGCTTCTTTTAGCTAAGATTTTGTTTCGGAGGCTCTTTTTTTCCTCCACTTATCTAACCTCTCTTTAATCTTCACTTCATACCCCTGGTCGGAAGGACGATAGTAAATCTTCTTCCCCGGCCGATAGTCCTGATTAACGAAGTGACCCTCAAACTGATGCGGGTACTTATATCCTTCCCCCCGACCCAATTTAGCCGCTCCGGGATAGGAACTGTCCTGAAGATGTGAGGGAACAGCCTCTGTTCTTTCCTTCTCCACATCCTCCAAAGCTTCCGAGATAGCTAAATAAGAGCTGTTTGATTTGGGAGCAGAGGCGATATAAGCCGTTGCCTGGGCTAAAGGAATCTTTGCTTCCGGGAGGCCAACAAACTCAGAGACCTGAAGAGCGGCATTGGCCAAAATTAGAGCCTGAGGGTCAGCATTCCCTACATCTTCAGCGGCACAGATGACGATGCGCCGGGCAATGAAACGGGGATCCTCGCCTGCATAAAGCATTTTAGCTAACCAGTAAAGGGCCGCATCCGCATCCGACCCCCGCATGCTCTTGATGAAAGCGGAGGCAGTATCATAGTGACTATCTCCATCCCGATCATAGACGATGGCTTTCTTCTGAATAGATTCCTCCGCCACCGAAAGGGAAAAATGGATAACCCCGTTTTCCGGTTGAGTGGTGCACACTCCTATCTCCAGGGCATTAAGAGCTTTCCGGGCATCGCCGTCGGAAATAACGGCCAGATGGTCAAGCGACTCCTCATCAATCTTCACCTTGAACCCACCTAACCCCCTCTCTTTATCTCTGAGAGCATTCCTGAGAATACTTTTTAACTCCTCCCCGGTTAGGGGAAGAAGTTCAAAGAGCTGGGAACGGGAAAGGAGGGGAGAATTTATGGAAAAATAAGGGTTATGGACAGTAGCTCCTATGAGAACGACCGTTCCCTCCTCCACATCAGGCATAAGAGCATCCTGTTGAGCTTTGTTGAAACGGTGAATTTCATCAATGAAAAGGATAGTTTTCCGGTTCCGTAAGGCCCTTCGCCCCCTGGCTTCTTCTAACAGGCGGCGGATATCAGCTACTCCCGAGATTACTGCATTGAGCTGAGAAAAATGGGATTGGGTAGCCCGGGCAATCACCTGGGTAAGGGTTGTTTTGCCGCAACCGGGGGGGCCATAGAGGATAAGGGAAGTTATCCGGTCGGCTTCGATGGCTCTTCGGAGAAGCTTCCCCGGACCCAGAATATGCCTCTGACCAACAAATTCTTCCAGGGAGCGTGGCCGCATGCGTCGGGCCAGGGGAGCTTCTCCCTTAACCTCTCCCTCCTTTTTCTCGAACAGATCCATAGCTAAGAAAGCCTTAAAAAAAATGTAACTACTCAGCCACTAAGGCACAAAGGCACAAAGCAAACAAGGGAATTTAGTAACTTAAGCTAAAAAACCGAAGGTAGAAGACAGAAAGCAAAGTGTAACCTAACAGCCTTCAGCCTAACTAATAACCCTCAGCCTATCTACTTAAAGTAGTTACAAAAAAAGAATTATTCTGTAATCTTAGTGTCTTGGTGCCTTTGTGGCCATACCTGAGTAGTTACAAAAAAATTCCCCGCACCTGCCGTGTGAAAAGACATTTTACGAACCGGTTTTTTAAATGGGTACCCTCTCAGAATGCTTTATGCTTCCACTCTTAAAACGCGGCTTGCACGCCACACCTGAAGCTGGGTTCCCTTTCTGTTAGCGTTAGCTCAAAATGACCGATTCAACACGAACAGGGCAGGGAATTTTTTTCGTAACTACTCAGGTT
>CAZUTJ010000128.1:0-3987 GCA_964622875.1 uncultured bacterium | reverse complement strand
TCTCTCTCTCTTGACATTACCTACGGAGCTAAAAGTTCATTCTACTTGCATAATTAAAATAATAAAAATAGTTTTGCCATTGCCTGGCTGTTGAATGGTAGGCATTATCATATAAAAAATAATCAACTAACATTTCCCGTACTCGCCTAAGCTCTTTTAGACGCTTAATATTTTTTTTGTCGCCAGTGGTAAGGTCAATAAGTTCCAACGCTCGTTCAAATGCCAGCCTAAAGTATTCAGGATTATTTTTATTTTTCCATTTCAAAGCTCTTTCAACCTCACTCCCTATGTTAGCAAACTGAGTAACTAAAGGCAACTTTTGCCATTGACCCTGGGCCAGTTCTTTATGCCGATAATTCATTTTTTCACCAATTTATTAATTATTTTAATAATTTTTTCCCGAATTTCGGGATTGCCGATATCGCGGCTAAGATTACCGCACGAAGGTCGCAGGTTTATCATGGAGTCAAATTCAATAAAATCTTCGTTAGTTAATTCCGGGTATAAATTGATACCCCAGAGGTCTTTTTGTTCAGAACCATTTTCCAAAAGTAATCCTTCCTCGTCAGCATGGAGTTCAGCATCCAGGGCTATTACTTCTTTTTTAATATCAACTACAGCCTTAACCAGATTACCAAACCTCCTTTCCGCCATTTGCCTTAATTCATTAAGAGAAATTTTATCTTTTATAATTTTCATATTTCGTAACTACTCAGGTTGATAGATTCACGGTTCAAGGACAAAACACTTGCTCTTAAATAATCTGTTTAATCCGCGGTTCTCTTTTTATTTGTAGGGGTCGGATTTACCTGTGCCCCGAAGGGGTATCCGACCCGCGGGCTTGATAAATCAAGCCCCTGCAACTTTGAAATTCCTGTACGCCAGGATAACCCTCCCTGCAATCGGGAGTGAACAATTTAGCAATTTAGCAATTTAGCAGTTTAATAATACGTCTCCCTTCACAAAGGCCTCGGCCATGGCCTTAATACGTTCTTGAGAATGACCTATGGCCTCCGGAGAGGGATACCATTTAGAGATAAAACCCCCATTGAATCTACCCAGAGAATCTATTAGCTGCCGGGCCCGGGAACGGATGTCCTCAAGGGTGCCTTTAACCATAGTCTGTTGTATATCCACCGGACACCAGAAACAGAGCCGGCCGCCAAAACGATTAGCTAAATTTTCTATTCCCATATTTTCCTGCTGGTCCATTTGAATAACATCCAGTTCAGCCTCAATGAAGTCATCCAGAAGCTCCGTTATATGTCCACAACTATGCAGGAAGGTCAACATCCCCAGTTGGTGGGCGGCCTGGTAAACACGTTTGTATCTGGGCCTAAAAAATTGGCGGAAGACCTCCGGGGATACCATGGGTCGGTCCTGAAGACCCCAATCATCACATGAGATTATGCCGTCTATACCCATCCTGGCAAGATGCCGGATAGCGGTGATAGCAATATCGGCCATAATATCAAGCAGGCGTGATAACTCCTGAGGATGTTCATAGGGGTCTATCCAGGCCGCGATATGGCCGCGCAGATATTCCAGCCGGTGAATTAAACTTAAGGGAATTGCAGCCAGGACAAATTTTTGTTCCTGGTTTTCTTTGAGCCTTTTTTTAATCCCCTGGTAGCGAGCCGAAAGGTCATAATCAGGGAAGATATAATTATCCAATGTGCGGTAATCGTCAAGAGGATGAATCTTTACCTGCCCCATGGTCTTATCACCGGGCAATTTTTGCCAGACACATCCCCATTCATCTTCTCCTTCAACCCGGGGTTTCCACCTGGGGTCAGGCTCAATGCCCACCGGAAAAAAATCTGTCCCCCAGGGCTCAGGCAGGTCCCGGGGCACTCGCTCCGGCCCTTGAAATTTTACCGCCCGAATTACCAGTTCTTTACCGGTCATTTTTTTCTCCCCTTTCTCCCATTGGCTTAATTTAGTTGCCCTTACTGTCTCTTTAGCCCCAGAGTCCGGATATGTCTCTTCATATGCTGGCTGAGTAGGGCGAAATGTTCCCTCTCATTTTCCTTGAGCACCCGGGCGCAGCGCTGGCTGAAGAGGGAAGAGCCCTCTTTGTTTTTAGCGGTGAGGACAGAACCATAGGTTACATGAATAACCTGGCGCAAGTCATCGTTCCCGGAGCCGCTCTCCAGCAAAGCGACTATCTCTTCTCCGCTGAGGTTGGAAAGTTCCGGTATATTGTTTAAGTTAGTGCTCAATTCATAGGTGGCTCGCTCTTTCTGGAACTCAGTCCGGGCGAAGGCATAAATCTCTCTGAAAAGATCAGGATCGTGTTGGGCAACGACCTTCAGCTCCTCTACATAAGAGGTTCCGGCTGTCTTCACATGAAGAAGACCTCCGGCAATTTTGGCCAGAAGGGGATAGATAAGAAACTTGTCGCTTCCCGAATGGACGCTGATCTTATAGTTAAAATATCTGGCCAGGGCCACTATCTCTTTTAATCTATTTTCAAACCTCCTGAGGTCAGTTATCTTACAGCCTGTTTCCGGACACCTACTTTGATAATAGTCAATGGCTTTCTCGAAATGGCCGACAAAGCGGGGAGCTAAACCGACAAATTCTACCCCCATTTCTTTGAGTTCCGAGGAAATAAAGAGTTGAGCTAAGAGGGTAGTTTCGGTTTCGGTTTCGTCAATGGACACCTCTACCTCAAAGGGCTGAGACCCCTTCAGCTTCTTAGTTAGTTGATTCAGCTTGGCTACCTTTTTTAAGGCCCGATAGTATTTAATGGCGATTCTCATTATATCCTGAGAATGAAATTCATAGGCAAGGGATCCTGATCCCTCGTAGTCGGGTAGGCTAAAGGGGGATCCCCGGTAATGTTTCCAGAGGCGGTTTCTGGCAGCTTCATCGGGGAGCGCTTCTTTAAAGGCCCCCTCCAGATTTTCGCCTCTTAATTCTTCAACTTTAACCCCTTCCACCCGATCCTGAATTTCGTCCGAAGGGTCATAGGTGAAGTAGGTGCAACCAGCTTCTACTGCCTGACGGACATGAGACTCTGTCTTCAGGTGGTCTCCATCGGCACCCCAGGGGAGGGTAAGGTGGGCCTCAAAGGCGGACCAGGTAGCCCGATCAACAACATCCCGAAAAGCCCTTCCTGTCCTCTTCACTTCCCGGGCTGATTGTTGAGCCAGGATAACATTGAGGCCAAGTTCCTTAGCCACTAAAGCTTGAGCCAGGTTTCCGAAGCCCCAGGCGGGACGATAACCCATTCCAAAGGCTGGGGCTCTCCCTAGAACACGGGGACGGGCATAGGGGAAAAGCTCTCTCAAGAGGGAGGCCCGGGTATGACTATAAGAGCAGAGTAAAGCCTCCCAGGAGCTGCCCCTGATAAGCTTTCCGGCAAATCTCTGCCGCCGAATGGGTTGGCTCTCTTTCTCGTAGAGGATAGTTAAAACTCTTTCCCCGTCCTCACGGGCCATCAGATAGATTCCGTCCGGTCCTTTATCCAGAGAAGGATAGTAGAAGCTCCCGGGAGGGCCTATCCGGCTTCTCCCTATTTTGGCTATTCTCCTCCTATCTGCCTCCTCCACCTGATTTTTAGAAAAGAGTCCCTCTTCGGCTAAGATGTCTCCCAATCTAAGAATCTTCTCCTTTAATGCCCGGTTCATCTCATTACCTTTTTTGTTTTTTTATTGATAAGTTGTCAGTGGTAATATACAATAAATTTTGTCCTATTGTCAATTTGTTTATATTAAAGTCTGCAATTTAGACAGTAGGGGAAGGGGAAAGTCAGGATTTTGCTGACCCTGGCGCGAATTTCAGGAAAAATGGTGGGTAACAGAATTTAGGTGGGGGGGCAGTAGGTATTATACCATAATGTATGACAAGATACCCCTCGCTTCGCTCGGGAGTTTACAGTTTACAGTTTACAGCGAAAATCTAAGCATTATTGAAAATCCTGGACCTCAAGAAAGCCCAATAAATTGGGCAACTACAAAGATGAAATCATTACTAAGAGAA
>CAZUTJ010000127.1:0-3993 GCA_964622875.1 uncultured bacterium | reverse complement strand
TGATACCGAAAATGTCCTGTTTCAGGGGTTTATTGACTAAACTTTGAAATTCCTAAGCATTAAATTAGGCTGCCTCCGGCAGCAACTTTTTCTTTAATTCATTGGCTAATTTGTGTTATACTCATGCTTATGGAATATACCACAAGTAACGGTATCAAACTCAGAGACATCTTTCTGGACAATGGTAACTGGTGGAAACTGTTCCTCAGGCATGGCGATTTAATCAGAATCAGTATTATTATTAATGTCTTAAAACTCCTTGTCTGTCGCACACATTTCCTCGGCTATCATTTCTTTGTCTGTGATGTCTGTGGAAAGAGCATTAAAGCTCCTCATTCCTGCAAGTCCAGATTCTGTCCCTCCTGTGGCAAGAAAGCCACTGATGACTGGATAAAGAACAGCTTCAACACTCTTCCTCATACTACCTGGCAACATACCACCTTTACCATGCCCGCAGAATTCTGGGATTTCTTCTGGGTCAATCGCTACCTCATGAATTTAATTCCTCTTATGGCCGCAAATATTATCAAAAAACTGGCTCAACAAAAGGGATTTCTGCCAGGAATTTATCTGGCTATTCACACCTTTGGCAGAGACTTGAAACGAAATATCCACATTCATCTCTCCACCACTATAGGTGGACTTTCCCCCTCTTATGGCTCTTGGGTCAAAAGCGCTTACTTCTATCATGACTCACTCAAAAAAATGTGGAGATACGAAATCATCACTCTTTTGAGAAAGGAATTCAAAAAAGGCCGCCTTAAACTCCTTCCCCATCTGAAGCATATCAAGTCATACCATACTTTCTGTTCCTGGACAGCCCAATTCTACGATAAAACCTGGGTTGTCCATCTCAACAAACAGTCTGACAATATGAGATTAAATATCAATTATCTTGGTAAATATCTTAAACGTCCTCCCATCGGAGAAACCAGAATCAAAGAATATAACGGCAAGTTTGTTACCTTCGAGTATTTAGACCATTATACCGGCACCACAGATCTTATGAGGTTACCGGTCCTCCTTTTTATGGCCAGATTGATCTCACATATTCCGGATAAAAACTTCAGAAATATTCGCTACTATGGTTTCCTGGCCAACAGAGTGCGAGGAAAACTCCTACCCATTGTCTATAACTTCCTCAAGATGAAAAAGGTCTTTAAAACAAAAGTTTACACCCCCTGGAGAGACATGATAAAAAACGTCTTCAATTACGACCCCTTAAAATGTCCGGTATGTAACTCTATAATGAAATTGAAAGAGATAGTTTCGCCGGCGTCTAGTTCTTCTATGCTCTCTATGCATAAGGAGATTGCCCATGGATATTTTCCGCTTCTTTAAGAAGAAAAAAGAGCCTATTCTTCTACGATGCACCCATTGCTATTATGAGCTTGATTACTCTCCAGGAGAAGTGCGCCTTCTGGAAAGACAAAACTCTCTTGATCCAGTATGTACTGTCAAAGAACCTTGCCACATCTGTCATATCGGCTTTATGATACCGGTTAAATACACTGATATGTTTGGAAAACGGTATCTATTTCACGAAATTAAACCAAAAATTAAAAACCTCAACCCGAATACTGTCATGGAGCGCATCTTTGAACATCCTGATACCGAAAATGTCCTGTTTCAGGGGTTTATTGACTAAACTTTGAAATTCCTAGACCTTTTAGTATTGTGTCCCCAGATTTGCAGATTTGAGATTTGCAGATTTGTAACTGCTTAGATAGAGAGGGCAGGGGGCAGAGATAGACTAACAGCCTTCAGCCTTATATTAAATGTTCCTGGTGTCTTTGTAGCCATACCTGAGTAGTTTTGCGAAGGTCTTCTAAATATCAAAGTCTATTTCTTCGTAGATCTTCTGCAAATAATGGATAGATTTCGTATCATAGGGGTTGAGCTTTAGGGCCCGTTGATAAGCCTGGATAGCCTTACCCCAATCCCCTCTCTTCTTATAGAGAAAGGCAATATTGGCCTGAACACGAGCGAAGTCAGGAGCTAAGTCTATCAGCTTCTCATAGGCAGAGATGGCCCTATCCAGCTCGCCGCTCATGGCATAAGCAAACCCTAACCGATAATGCACCTCCAGGAAGAAAGGAGCCAACTCCAGCGACCGATGGTACTGGGAAATAGCCCTCTCCCAGTTCCCGGCCCAGCGGTAGTTAATCCCCCTCTGGAAATGCCTCTCGGCTAAAAAAGGCCTCACTACCACCGGCCAGCCCACCCCTAGCATGAGCAGGAGAGCAAAACCGAAGAGAGCCCGCCGCTGGAGAAGAGACAGTTTAGTCATTGACCCCTCCCCCTTAACATCTGCCTGTGCATGGCATGCGGACAGGGAGGAATTTCCTTTTTTGTCCCCCTCCCCCTGGCTTGTGCCCTTTAGGGTAATGGGGGAGGGTAAGAGTGGGGGTGATTGGCTCATCACCAGACCCATCGCCAACCAGAGGAAGATAGCTGAGGAAGGAAAACGCAGGTTAACTCCCACCAGGTTAGTAGCTAAAAGGCCGGCCACTCCGGAGATGAGCCCCAACATCAAAACCCGTTTTTCTCTATCCCCCTCTTTTCTCACTAGCTCTATTCCTTTCTTAAAGAAAATAATTAAAATCCAGAGGAAGGCCGCCAGACCCGGAATTCCCATCTCCGCGGCTATCTGGAGGAATTCGTTATGAGCATGAGCAGTGGCACAAACGGCATGGGGATGGCGAAAATATTCGGGAAGGCGGTGTTTCGGATAAGCCACCTGGAAACTTCCTATCCCCGAACCTAAGAAAGGGTGGGCAGCAATCATCCGCGCCGTTCCCTCCCAGATAAGTAGCCGCAGCCCCGTTGTTCCCCTCTCCAGTTCCTCCCTGACAAACTCCTTCTCCAGGAAACGGGGAATGAGGAAAGCGGTTAATATAAAGAGCAGGAGCAAGAAAGCCGGGATAACCCGGGCCGCTAGCCGGCGCCGTTTAATCCCCAGGCAACTGAGCCAGCCCAGGAAGATAAGGCTAACGGCCAATCCCAACCAGGCTCCTCGGGAAGAAACTAAGAAAAGGGAGAGGGTCATTGCTAATAAGAGGACTGCTAAGGAGAGAATTCTCCCCCTCACCCTAACCCTCTCCCACCAGGGAAGAGGAGATTTGCCTGCCCCGCACTCGATGCGGGGGTGAGGGGGAGCCTGAGAATTCCGACACGAAAAGATATTGTTGATGAAGAGAGTTAAAACCAGAGGAAAAGGAAGAACTAAATAAGCAGCGAAGAAATTGGCGTTTCCCAGGGTAGAACGGGGAGGAGTTATCCCGGCGAAGAAATGCTGATAAAGCCCGTAGAAGGAAACCATGCCCGTGGAGAGCAGCCAGACGCCGACCAGACCGCTTAAACTCCGTTTATCCCGGACGCTATGCACGATTAGCCCGTAAAGAAGAAGATAAGTAGCCAGACGAGAGATTTCCGCCGGACCCGCCCAGCGATAGGCCGAGCCGGCCAGGGAGAGGAGGGCCAGGAAAAAAAAGAGCAGGAGCGGCCGGGCAAGAGGGGTCATCATTAGCTTGAGGTTTAGGAATTTCCAAGTTGCGGAAAATCCCCCTCTTTCCCCCTTTATTAAAGGGGGATGTAAGGGGGATTTAGTTGCGAAGCCTAATTTAAGACCTTTCCCGGAGCGGAGACTCTCTCTCAGCCAGAGAATGAGGCTTAACAAGATAAGCCCCTGGGTCAGGGAAAGTTTGATAAGAAGAAAGTCGTGGGTCCCCCGATAGACAGCCAGGGGAACGAGAAAGGCAATCAATAATAGAGGCCACATTTTCAGCTTTTCCATAGAGACAGATTAGCGACTATTCAGCCACTAAGGCATATTAGAGCACCAGTGCACCAGCCACCAGCCAAAACCAATAAAACCAATTTAACCAATTCTACCTCTTTATCCTAACAGCCTACAGCCTAATAGCCTAACATAATTAGTAACCGTTCACGGTTGTCGGTTCACAGTTCACGGTTGTTTATCTAAGTGTTCAA
>CAZUTJ010000126.1:0-3997 GCA_964622875.1 uncultured bacterium | reverse complement strand
CTTCACCCGGGTAAGCTTATCCTTCATTATTCCTCACCGATGACTTTTTCCACTTGCTGAGCAATCTTAGCTACCTTTGACTTAAGGAGAGCCTTCTCCTCCTCCCACCCTCTTTTCTCTTCCTTCAAGGTAATGGTAAGCTCAATGAGCCTTCCCACCCTTTCCTCCAGGACCTCCAGGCCATCCTCCGACATAATTTTACCTCCAGGAAAGCCTCATAAATAAGGCAACTACAAAGACAAATTGTAGTTGCTTGATTTATCAAGCTAATCAACGGATGTTTATATTTTTCCAGACTTCAAGAAAGCCCAATAAATTGGGCAACTACAAAGATGAAATCATTACTACTAAGAGAACGTCATTATCCGGCTTGACCGGATAATCCAGAGCCTGGATTCCCCGATTGAATCGGGGAATGACAGAAAAAGGCGTTTATAGTTTCCTAGACTTCAAGAAAGCCCAATAAATTGTCTGCCTGTGCATCGCACGCAGACAGGGGCAACTACAGCTTTTAACCTTGAACCTGAGCATTTACCCTTAATCCTTCCGCCTTAGTCTATGTCTTAATCTGGGTAATCCTAAGCTCAAAGGCGGAAACAGGCATCTTTATAGCCCAATGGGATAAGACCTCCGGATGTATTTCACCGGCTATGCCTATCGTCCCGTCCCTACTCTCTACTGCACCGCAACGGCCTTCTATGAATGAATGATGATGAGCTTCTTTCAGATGATAGGAAGAGGATAATCCCTCCATGAGACCTTCCAGTATCCGGTGGATAGCGGTAAATCCAGCCTCTCTGCCAGAGACAAGAACGGCTAATTTTATCTCTTCCCGGGGGCCGTTTTCCCTGAAGGCTACCTCACCCACCTCAAATATTTTATGGGGATATTCTACCTGAGAGCTTTCCCTCTCCACTTTAAGCAGTCCGGGAATAAGACTATTCCTCAGCACGGAATAAGTTCCGGTCATTACATTATCTATTTCAATAGCCCCGGATTCCCCTCTCATCCATTGATAAAGTTCCCTTCTATCCATCAAAGCATTGGAGATAATCTCCTGAAATTCCATCCCGATGAGAATTTCTCTCACCCGATCTACCATCTCCTGCTCTTGGGATAAAGCTCCCACGGTAAAATCACTTAAAGGTAGGGGCTGGAAGTTATCATAACCTTTAATTATAGCCAGGTCTTCTATGATATCACATTCATGCATACAATCGCTACGATAATAAGGAGCCGTCACATAAAGGGATTCCCCTTCTTCGCAGATCTCGTATCCCCAGCGGTTCAGGGAGAGAGAAAGCTCTTTCCGACTCATCTCTATACCCAGGACCCGGTTTACTTCCTCCAGGTTAACTTCTATCTTTTCATTCATCTGGAGGGGGGAAAGCTGGCGCTCGCCCAACCGGGTAGGATAAGGATAGACGGTCTCACATCTTTCTATAGTTCCTCCCCGCAGGGAAAGGGCGGAAGAGATAATATTTAAAGCCAAAATAACTGCCTTCTGGTCTGTTCCGGTGGCTTCTATGAAGAGATGGCTGCTTCCTAATTTTACCTCTCCCAGCCGACGGCTATTGATGATGGGAGGGAGAGAAAGAATTTCCTCATGGGCATCGAGAAAAAGGGGGTAATATTTGCTGTCCTTTAATAGGTGTCCGTATTCAAGGCCTTTGGGATGTTTCTTCAAAATATCTTCCAGAGTCATCTCCCGGGAAAATTCCAGGGGAACGAATTTATAGGAGAAAGGGTCAAAGGCCCCGTATCTCACCGGGAAGGCAATAGAACCGGCCTCATAAATCCCCAGACCCACCCTCTTCCTCTTCCTCCCTAAGGTCTCACCTAATTTTTCCTGCATATTTATTAAAGAGTGAAGGGTGTCGGCGTCAATAATTAAATCCTTGACTATCAAGGCTCCCACAAAAGGTCTTATCTCCTGGACAGAACCGAGAACCTCTAGCTTATATTTCGGCTTTTGATGGAGAAAATTGTCGGTGCTCCTTTCCCCCCCAAAAACTCCTCGAAGCTCCCGGACGATACCCTCCAGGGTAAAGAGATCGGGCCTATTGGTATCAGCAAGATCTATTTTATAATAATCGTCGTCACCCCCATCCCTTAGCTCTCCCTTAACATAAGAGAGAGCTTCATCCTTTCCTATCTTGACCTCTTCCAGCAGAGGCTGAAGAAACCGATCAAAATCTACTTTTTTTATCTCAATAGTGGGCATGCCAACCTCTCTTATGGGACGCAGATTATCGCAGATAAATACAGATTAACATTTTTTTATAATTAATAAATCTTTTAAATCTGCGTTTATCTGCGTCCTTAGTTTTTTTCTTTCTTGCTTATCTCCTCTAGTTGCTTAGGGGCTTTGCCTGAACTTCATCTCCCGCACTTTCCCCAGGTCGCCGGAAAATAAGTCCCTGATGTCATTAAGGGAGAGGGCCACCATAGCCATGCGGTCCAGACCCAGTCCCCAGGCAATCACGGGAACCTCTATCCCCAGAGGCAGGGTAACCTCCTTGCGGAAGAGGCCGGCCCCCCCTAATTCCATCCAGCCCAGCTTTTTATGCTTGAACTGCACCTCCACGGAAGGTTCGGTAAAAGGGAAATAAGAAGGAATAAATCTCACCTCTTCAGCCTGAGCTATCTCCAGGGCAAAAAGCTTAAGGAGTCCTAAGAGGCGTCGGAAATCCACCTGAGGAGAGAGAACTATTCCTTCTATCTGATAGAAATCCGGGGCGTGGGTAGCATCCACCTGGTCATAGCGGAAGCAGCGAGCCAGAGCAAAATATTTACCCGGAATCTTAGGATTAGAGGCTAACATACGAGCGGAATTAGCCGTGCCCTGGCTCCTGAGGACAAAGCGGGCGCTTTTCTTCTTATCAAACTTATATCCCCAACCGGAAGAGCCGGTCCTCCAACCATCTTCATGGGTCCGGGCTACTTTCTCCACTAAATCCTCGGGCAGCTCATGGGCATATTTAGGGTCCTTAATAAAATAAACATCGTGGATATCCCGGGCCGGATGGTCCTGGGGCATAAAAAGAGCATCATTATTCCAAAACTCCGTTTCCACCATTTTCCCTTTCATCTCTTCAAAGCCCATAGCCACCAATTTCTTCCTCACCAAATCCAGAAAGAGCCCGTAAGGATGTTTCCTTCCATAAGTCAATTTGGGAGGACGGGTCCCGAGGTCATATTTCCGAAAGGTTCGCTCCCGCCACCATTCCTTCTCTAACATTTCCGGGGTGAGAGAGCCTAAGGTCTCTTGATCATCAACCTTCTCATCTATCTTTTGAGCCCCTTCTCCCTCACTAGTGAGTTCATAAGCCTTCTCTACTTCCCGAACCAGCCTGAAGACAGCTTTACCCTTTCCCCTCTTACGACTCATCTCTTCAATAATTTTCTTCTCCTCGGCAGACAAATCCAGCCAATCTGTTCTTGCCTTAGAGGCGATCAATGTTAGGAGATTATTAACCCGGCCATACCTTTCTTCCGCTCTCTTCAATACTAAATCTTCGCTTGGAACGACCCGGCCACCGCTCTCAAAGGTAAGAACCCCTTCCTTCTTCATAGTCCCCAGAATAGGGTTCAATTCTCCCTCGGGTAAAGATAGCTCTTGACTCAATTCCCGGATAGTTAAGCTTTCCCCTTTTTTAAAGAGCTTAATTATCCTTCCTTCCGGCACCCCTCCCTCTTTGAGAAAATCCTCACCTTTGCCGGCTAAAGACACATAAATAGTACAAATTTCGCCTCCGGCTTCCCGGGCTAAGCCATGAGCCAGCAACCATCCCACCGCCCCCACCGCCCGGGCTTTAGTTCCCTCCCCTAAAAGCTCCTGTAACTGAGCCGGGCGACAAGAAACACCGGCCTTCATTCTCTTCAGCAAGCACCTTGCCTGAGGGTTAAGCCGCTCTGCCAAAACCCCCAGCTCTTCTCTAGATTTACTCATTCCTTCCCCCAACCGGATAAATCCGGTAAATCCAAAATCCAAATG
>CAZUTJ010000125.1:0-4000 GCA_964622875.1 uncultured bacterium | reverse complement strand
AATCCAGATTCCTGCTTAAAACATGCAGGAATGACAGAGAGAGGGAACGGTGTTCACTGAGGTATTACTCGGAACTTCCATCCGGCGCCCGCCTTAGGCGGGTGACTACCAATTTAGAGCACTATCCACATCCTGATACTTTATACCACAGCCCCGGAACAAAATCAAGGAAAGATTCGGCCCCGGGCTTTTATTCTTGACGCCTCCCCTTAAAATATGGTAGGCTTTGCCTACGGTCAGGCAATGACCGGGGGGCGGAGGATTAACAATGTTATTTGAGACACCGGCTGATACCTATAAAGCCTTTGAGAAATTTCTCAGGAAAAAAGATTACCGCAAAGCCTACCATTGCCTGGAGAAGCTACATCGTGAATTTCCCGATGATATGAAGTTAATCAAGGAAATTATTGACCTTTGTTTAGTCTCCTGGCGCAAGCCTGAAATAGGCAGAAAATGGTTAGTTAAGCTGACAAAAGAGCGCGATATCTGGCTTGACTATGCGCTCCTCGGTCGGGCAGAAGCGGAGCTGGGGAATATTGAGAAAGCCCGGGAGTGTCTGAAAAAAGCCAAAAAACTGCACCGCAGCCAATCTCGAAGCCAACCCCGGATTATGCCCGCGAAGGAGGCCGGAAAAGCTCTCTTCGAGCTAGAAGAGTTTATAAAGTATGCCGAGTTGAAGCTACCTACTGAGGCCACGATTCGGAATTTGTATGCCATTCACCCGGAGAAACCGGAATCGCGGCCCGGGAAGGAAAAGAAAAAGAAACCGGAGAAAAGCCGGCAGGCGCCGAAAAGAGCCAGGCCGGAAGTCAAGAGCCCTCCGGCCGAGGTTCGGATTCCCGCCTACAGAATTCCTTTAAAGATAGAGCCGGTGGACGAAGAAATGTTCTCCTCGTTCCTCCGGATGGAGGCTTCCCCCTTAAGAGACTGTCAGTTGCTCATAGACTATACCTATCTTACTATTCAGAGTGGTTTTGATGAGCTTCTCTGCCTGAAGGCAATAACTGAGGTAGAGAAATATTGGTATCAGATTGAGACGGTAAAGAGGGTTCTTAAGCATTTTCATGGAAGGGTTCTTTTAGCTGATGAGGTGGGGCTGGGCAAGACCATAGAGGCGGGAATGCTGGTTAAAGAGTACCTCATGCGGGGTATGGTTAAAAATGTCCTCATCCTCACTCCGGCCTCGCTGGTCTCCCAATGGAAGGAGGAGATGCGGGCTAAATTCGGCCTGGAATTCATCACCACCGATGACCGCGAATTTACCAAAGACCCGATTAGTTTCTGGAAGCAGAGGTTCATTATTGCCTCCATAAATACCACCAAGAATAGTAAGAATAGGCCTTTAGTTATCCCAGGATTCTATGACCTGGTCATCATTGATGAGGCCCATCATCTGAGAAATCGCACTACCCTGGCCTGGAAACTTGTCAATCAACTCAAAAAAAGATTCATCTTTCTGCTTACCGCTACCCCGGTTCAGAACAATCTCCTGGAGCTTTTCAATCTTATTACCCTTTTGAAACCCGGTCAATTTAAAACCGAGAAGCTTTTCCGGAAGGAATACATCCAGAGAGGCAATCTAAGAGCCCCGGCCCATAAGGAAAAATTAGCCGCTCTCTTGAGGGAGGTGATGATCAGAAATACCCGGAGTGCCATAGACCTCAAGCTTCCCAAAAGGTTCGCTACCACCATAAGAGTAGAACCAACCGAGACGGAAAAAGAGGTTTATTTAAAGGTTAACAACTTCCTGAAGAGTCGGAACTTCAAAAGACCGTTGCTGCATCTCCTTTTAAGAGAAGCCGGGAGCAGTCCTCTGGCCCTGAGGAAGAGCCTTCTTCATAGAGACGGTGCCCAGGATATTATTGAGGCTATTGATCGTCTTCAGGGCACCGGCAAAGGCCGCGAACTTCTGAAGATACTGCGGAAAAATCCGCACGAGAAGAAGGTTATCTTCACCCAATATCTGAAGAGTATGGACTATGTTACTGACCTCTTGAGGAGGCAGGGGATAGCCTTCGTTACCTTCAGAGGCGATCTCTCTCTCAGGAAAAAGGACGAGGCTCTGGCCAGATTCAAAGAAGAGATTCCGGTGCTTGTCTCTAGCGAGTCAGGTGGCGAGGGTAAAAATATGCAGTTCTGTAACACTATCATTAATTTTGATCTTCCCTGGAATCCGATGAAGATTGAGCAGAGGATAGGCCGACTGCACCGCATTGGACAGACCCGTGATGTCTTCATCTTTAATCTCTCAGTGAAAGGAACGCTTGAGGACTATATAATTGACATTCTGGATAGTAAAATAGGTATGTTTGAAATGGTCATAGGAGAGATAGAGCCGATTCTCGGGTATATGGAAGAGGATAGAGAGTTTGAGGATATCATCCTGGAGATTTGGTCTAATAGCCGCGATAGCGAGAGGCTTAAGGAAGGCTTTGAGCAGCTTGGCCAGGAGCTGTTGAAGGCCAAGAAAGAATATCTAAAGACGCAGACTCTGGGTGAGGAAATATTTGGGGAGGATTATGAGGTCTAAGATAGATCAGAGATTAGCGGAAGTAATCGCCGCTATACTGGCCCATAATGGGGCCGTTCTGGACCCTGATGAAGAAGATGGCTCTCTGGAGGTGCTGTCCCCGCCCGCTGTTTGCGAACTTCTGAAGATTCCCGAGTACACCCGGTTGTGTTTTTCCTATAATGAAGAGAATAATGATACTATCTATGCCTCGTATGACTCTGAGTTTTTCATCTCGCTGGGGAAGCTTTTTTCCGGGAGAGGAAGGTTCTCTCGGACCGGCTACCCGCCTCACATCCCTACCCGGGAAAAGCTAGCCCGGTTAATTTCCAAAAAGATTGCCTTCAACAATGCTACCTTTCGTTTAGGCAAAAGCGAGGTTAAAAACATATCCTATCTCCTCTTTTATTTTAGGTATGTGGCTTTATCCGATGAAAAGCGGGAGGGTCTTCTCTCCTTGTTGATAAATGAGGCGAATCTTTCCACCTTACCTTTTGAAGACGGCCCTTCTCAGTTAAGGGAGAGGGAAGATAAACTAAAAGATAGGGAAAAGCAGGAGATAAAGAAAGTGTTTCCCGCCGCCTATTCTGTCGGCATGTCCCTGGCGAAAGAGAGATTAGGAGATTTTATCAAAAGCCTGGAGAGGAGGCTTAACCGCGACATTAGAAGGGTATATGAGTATTATGATACCCTCAAAAAGGAGACTGAAAAGGCCCTGAAGAAAAAGGCTTTGGCTCAGGCGATGAGCGAACTTAATTTGGAGCCGACGATACCGGGGCCCGTGAATGAGGATGACCGGGAAGCGCTAGCCGGGAGGCAGCAAGATTTAGATAGCCGTATTGAAAAGCAGATAACCGAGAGAACCGCCCGGGGCGAGGGCCTGGATAAACTATTTAACAAGTTAGATCTAATAGAGGCGGAGCGAAAATGGAAGGTTCAGGATTTAGTGGCAAAATACGCCCTGACTATCAAGATAGAACCGGTCTCTACTATCCGCATAGATACCCGGTCCCTGATGCTCTGGATAGATATAAGACGCCGACTTTCCTCCCGGCAGTTTCCCCTCACTTTTAACCCGATAACGAAACAGCTTGATGCCTTGCCCTGCGAATCGTGTTTTAACCCGCAGAAGTCTCATTATGTATGTGATGATAAGCTTCACATTATCTGTAGTGATTGTTTTAAAACCTGCCCTGATTGCGGGAAGAGATACTGTAGTGCCTGCTTCAACGGATGTCCAAAATGCAGAAAAAGGAGGGATGTTGATGCTTAATAAGTGCGATAAGGTTTTTGCTGAGTTTGCCGGGGAGGTAGATAAGGTCAGAGGATATAATGGCTATAAATATTTTTTAGGCAAAAACGAGGGGCTGGAAAAGCGGGGATTTGATGAGCTTAAAGGTCCCTCTTTTGTGGATGGTTTCCCATGGCCGTTTGCTTGTTCGGAGGTCTGGTTTAAAGGTAAACTAGCCATCCCTGAGAAAATTGCCGGTA
>CAZUTJ010000124.1:0-4023 GCA_964622875.1 uncultured bacterium | reverse complement strand
GTCTCTTGCGGGCCTCCTTAAGTCCCACTAACTCGATAAGCTCGTCCGTCTTTCTTTGCAGCTTCTTTCCCCGGAGCTGGAATAATTGACCATAGAAGTGAAGGGTCTCTTCAGCGTTGAGGAAGCGATAGAAATAGGATTCTTCGGGAAGGAAACCAATCCGCCGGTAGGTAGCCACATTCCCGGCCGGTTTTCCCAGGACCCGGGCCTCCCCCGAGGTGGGGAAAAGGAGCCCTAAGAGAAGTTTGATCGTGGTAGTTTTACCGGAACCATTGGGCCCTAAGAGCCCAAAGACCTCTCCGGCCCCAATGGTAAGGTCCAGTTGACGCAGGGCCGGCACCCGGGGACGTCCCCAGAAATCAGTATAGATCTTGGTCAGAGCTTGCGTCTCTACGGCTTTGAATGTTTCCGTCATATCAACCTCCCCTAACCCGAACAAGTCGAAATTAAAAATGGCAAAATCCAAATACCGGATAAATCTGGTAAATCCAAAATTCAAATCCCAAAATCCAAATAAATCAGTATTTTTGTCATTTGTCATTTATTTGTCATCAGCTATCCTATCTCTCTTAGAGTCTTCCAGAGGGTGTAAGGTAGCCGGGGAAGATAATACCCCGCTACCCCAGCGAGGATAGGAAGCCACCTCCGGGAGCAATGGGGAGCCTCCCGGGGTTTAAAAATGCCGGTCCGGTAAGCGTTATCCAGAGCGGTGTAGGTCATCAAAAGCCCTTTCTCCCGATAGCAATGATACACCCTATCTGAGGCCGTGTCAAGGAAAAAACTCTCCGGGAGGGAATAGAATTCGTTCAGTTGGCGGTAAAGCTCCTTTGTATAGTCATCGTATCCACCGGTAGCCATTCTTCCTCGCCTTCTCCGGTAGAGACGGGCGTCAAACCTTAATTCTTCCCCAAGGTTAACGATCCTGTCAATGGCTTCCATAAGCACCCCAATCCGCTCTAAATCCCAGGTGGAATCAAAAATTCTCATTTCTATAGTCTTTAGTCTTCGGGAGATAATGATATCCTGAAAACGGTACCAGGGGTCTTGCCTTAGAGGGCCGATGAAAGGAGAATGGAAGATGCGATAAGACTGTCCGAAGTAGCGATCATGGGCACAGGGAGAGTTAACCGTAAGCAGAGAGAGCAAAGGGAGAAAATAAGCTAAGTTGAGATAGGCCCTACCCCGGTAAGGAAGATTCCCGATATGGATATGGAGAGCACAGGTTCGGGAAGGGGATTTATAATTAAGGAGGTGCCCGAGGGGAAGAATTAACCCCTCACAAACCCCGGCCAGTTCCTGTCGACGTTCCCTTAGCTCCTGCTGGAGACTCCGGACATCAGGAAAAATACCGGTGGATATCTCAATGCCGGCCATAAGCCCGGTCTTAATATCAGGAAAATGGGCTAAGTTGGGAGCGGTATGAAAATAGTTGAAGCCGGGCCGCTGCCAAAGAAGCCGGGCCAGATAATATAAAGACCTAAGGCTGGCCTTAAGCGGCTCGACCACAAAAACCTCTTCCTCGATACCGTAAGTGGCCACAATTCATCCTTTATTTAAGTATAAACCACAGGAGAATAAAAAATACCACAGAGGCACGGAGGCACGGAGAAATACTTTAAAAACTTTTTTGGACGCAGATTTTCTTGAGATTTTTAGGATAGAAAATATTTACTACAGAGGCACAAAAACACAGAGTTTGCAAGGTTTATTATTCATCTTTTCTTATTTCTCTGGACTCTCTGTGTCTCTGTGGTTAAAGTTTTTTTGATTTTTTCAATCCTAAAAATCTGCGTTTATCTGCGTCCTACTTTTTTCTTACTCTGTGCCCTCAAGGTTCTCTTCTGTGAACTCTGTGCCTCTGTGGTTAAGGTTTTTCGTTTTTTACTTCAAGTTCAAGGAGCTCTGGGACGGTAACGAAATTATACCCCTTATCCTGGAGAGAAAGGATTATCTCCGGCAGAGCTGCTACCGTAGAGGTGCGGTCATGGCCGGCAGCTAAGTTGCGGCCATCATGCATCAGGATGATAGCTCCATTCTCAACCTCGGACAGAACCTTTTTCTTTATCTTCCCGGGGTCGGCTCCCCTCCAATCGCCAGCATTCACCGACCACTGACAGATCACATATCCCAGTTTTTCTGCCTGACGGAGAACCCAGCGATTAACCGCTCCGTATGGTGGCCTAAAGAGATAGAGGGGGATAGAAGTAACCTTCTTAATAGCCTCCTCCGCTCTTTTGATCTCTCCGGCCGCTCGCAGAGGCGTATTCAGGAGTTGTCCCCGATGATTATAGGTATGATTACCAATTACATGTCCGGCTTCAGCTACCTTGGCGGCGGCTTCCGGGAACTTTTCTACATTCCTCCCCACTATAAAGAAGGTAGCCTTAATATTATACTTATCAAGGATATCCAGTATCTGCAAGGTATAGGGTTCGTTAGGGCCATCATCAAAAGTGAGAGCTATTTGAGGGAGGCCAGGATTACCGTGCCAGTAAATAACCCCCGGTCGATTCTTTCTTCCTAAACTAAGCCCACCTCTTTTTTTCATCTTCCTCCTCCCCGTAAATATGCTTTTGTAACCACGAAGGGCACGAAGGAATAAAGTTTTTCTAAAAATTTCCTTTATTACCTCTTCGTGAACTTCGTGTTCTTCGTGGTTACAACCTTTTCATTTTTCTTTCCTGGGTCTTTTGACGCTATCTCGTTACTTCCCGCACCGTATTTTACTACTATCCAAAGCCCTCATCAGTCCGGGTTATCAGGTAGAAGGACCTCTACCTCCATCAGGTCCCGGGCGATAATGGTGGGAGGAAAAATCTCCCTTGCTTCCTTCAGGAGAAGTTTATCATCAGGATAACGAGAGCTGATGTGGGTCAATATCAACTTCTTTACTCTAACTTCTTTAGCCATCCGGGCCACCTGGGTCACCGTGGAATGCCCTCTCTCCCGGGCCTCTTTCTCCTCATCCTGGCTAAACATCCCATCGTGGATGAGAACATCAGCCTCCCGGCTTAACTCAGCTACCCCCCGGCAAGGACGGGTATCGGCAGCATAGATGACTTTTCTCCCCGGCCGCGGCTTTTCCAGAACATCCTGGGGATGAACTATTTTCCCATTCTTTAATTTAACCTCCGCGCCTCTCTGGAGCTTCCCGAATAAAGGTCCTTCTTTGACTCCCAGGGCCTTGGCCTTCTCCACCAGGAATTTCCCCGGACGCTCCCTCTCTATCAGGGCATAGCCCAGAGTCAGATGGTTGTGGTCCAGGGCTACCGCCTCGAACCGGTATTTCTCTTCCTCCCAAATTCTTCCCTCCTCTACTTCCTTAAGAACTATCTCATATTGGCAATGAAAGTTAAGATGCTTTCTGTTGGCCAGGACATAGTCCTTTATTCCCCTTGGCCCGTAGATGAAGAGGGGCCGCTGGCGGGAGGCCTGCCCCAAAGACATCAGCAAACCCGGTAGTCCCACCACATGGTCTCCGTGGAGATGGGAGATGAATACTTTCTCTATTTTGCCCGGGGACAGCTTAGCCTTCATTATCTGCATCTGCGTCCCCTCCCCACAGTCAAAGAGGAAAATATCTCCTTCTCTCTGCATGGCTAGCGCGGGCAGGTTTCTTTTCAAAGTAGGGATAGCCCCACTCGTCCCCAACATAATTACTTTCACCTTAATCCTCCCGGCAATATGATACCATAAACTGCGTCCTGCAACAATAAGAAAAAACACCACACGAAATTTTTAAAAATGCTTATCGTCGGTAAAGTTTTTAGTGTGGCTGTTTGTCCAGACCTCTGGAGAAAATAAAACCCACAAGGGATTTTTAAAAATCGTCATCGTCGGTAACTGATTTGCCCTGATTGTTTGCTCAGACCTCTGGATCAGTAAAGAAGAAGGAATACCAAAAGAGATATTAGGGAAGTAATATATTAACTATGTCAACTCCGTCCCCTTTTACAGTACAGTATTTTACAATTCCGGCTTACTTTTATTCCGCCTCTTTAAAAATAAGCTGTCTTCTATTCT
>CAZUTJ010000123.1:0-4056 GCA_964622875.1 uncultured bacterium | reverse complement strand
AAGGGGGCTCTTATTCCTTGACTTTTGATATCCCAATCGCCGAGTAAAGCGACCATCTCATTACGGCGAAGGGTTTGATAACATCTCTTAGCCGCCATTCCAAAGGGGATAACTTTTACTCCTTTACTCATTCTTTGCTGAACAAAAAGACGATTGACGGAAACCTCATCATGGCTAAGGGCAACAACATTTAAGGGGTAACCAAGGATGGCCAGAGCCACCCCTCCTAATTCCCAGTTTCCCAGGTGAGCACTAAGAACAACAACCCCTTTTTTAGCGGCAAAAGAACGCTCAATATTCTCTACTCCTTCCACAGTAACAAGCCGCCCTAAATTACTTCTATCAAGCCGGCGAAAACGGGAAAAATCAACGACATATTTAGCAAAGTTCTGAAAGACCTTCCGGGCCTTGCCTTTAACTTCTTCCTCGATCCCTTCTCCTAAAACCTGCCTCAGGTTGCTTTCTATTGTTTTCCGGCTCTTTCCAGGGAAAGAACAATAGATATCAGCCACCCTCTCTCCCAACCAGTAAGCAACCTTCAAAGGCAGCCAGAAGGAAACGAAACGAATTAATTGATAAAAAAGATACTTCAAGAAATGCCTCACTTCGTTCGGCTGATTACACAGATTCCAAAAACCCGAGGACACAGATTTTCCTTGGCAGTAATCTGGGTAATCAAGTAAAGTGTTTTACACTTTACTAACTGTCTCCAGCGCTATTTTGGCTATTTCCAAAGAAGCATCGGGTCTGGCTAACTCCCTGGCTTTAGTCCGGAGGAAAGAGAGCCGCTGGGGATCCCTTAATAGTTCTTCCACGATAGCAGCTACTCCTTTCCCCTCATCGGTTTTTATAGCTACCCCTTCCTCCACTAAAAACCGACTGTTCTTCTCCTCTTGCCCCGGCAGACAACTGGCTATAACTATAGCTAAGCCTTTGGCCAAAGCCTCGGCGCTGGTTAGCCCCCCCGGCTTGGTAACAATTATATCGGATGCTTCCATTAATCTTTCCACATTATCTACATACCCAAGGATGTGAACAGACTTAGCCATTTTACTTTCCCTTTTCTCCAGCTCTCTCTTTAAGCCTTCATTAAGCCCGGCGACAATGATCATTTGAAAGGGCAGAGCCAGAGCATCCAGCCGGCAGACAATTTCTTCCACCGGGCCCAACCCCTGCCCTCCCCCCATAATAAGTACCGTGGGAAGATTAGGATTCAAGCTTACCCTTTCCGCAATTCCATTCCCATCCCGCTCCTTTCCAAACTTAGGGTCAATGGGAATCCCGGTGATGCGTATCTTCTTCCCGGCAATACCTTTCCTGGATAGATCCTGTTTGGTGGTCTCATGGGGAACGGCATAGAAATCGGCCTGGTCACACAACCAATAGCAGTGAGCTATATAATCGGTGACTACTCCAATCAAAGGAAGGCTTTTCCTTTTCCTCTTCTTGTAGGCTGCCACTACCCCCAACGGAAAAGCCTGAGTGCAGATGACTACATCAGGAGAAAAAGAATCCAGCAGTTCCTCTAATTTACCGGAATTTAATTTGTTGATCAGCTCCCTGGCCCCGGCTATTCCTCGCGCCACCTGGGAATTGTCATAGAGATAATCCCAGATTTCAGGTGTCTTATGGAGCAAGGATAGATAGCTCCTCTGGACAACTCGGTTAAGGTGAGGGTTGGTGTAATCAAGAGAGTTAACAACCAGAATCTCCCACCCCCCCCCCAGCTCTCTCATGGCTTTCTCTAAAGCCAAAGCCGCCAGGTGATGACCCGATCTCTCAAAAATATAAAGAATAAGAACTCTCTTCATAGAAAATTATTTTACCAGAACTGGGGAGAAAGTCAAGAATATGCCGCACTTCGTTCGGCTGATTACACAGATTTCAAAAAAACTTGATTACACAGATTTTCTTTTAAAGTAATACATAGAAGCTCATAGTATTATAGTATTATATATTTTCTAGGCCCGGGGGTGAGCTTTATTATAAACCGTTTTTAACCTGGGCACCGTTACCTGAGTATATATCTGGGTGGTGGAAAGATTAACATGCCCGAGAAGTTCCTGCACCGCTCTTAAGTCCGCTCCGGCGTCGAGGAGATGAGTAGCGAAGGTGTGCCTTAAAGTGTGGGGGCTGATATTCAGGTCGGAGGATACCTTTTGAACAGACTTTTTTACTATCTGAATAACACTGCGGGCTGTAAGCCTCCCTCCCCAATTGTTGAGAAAGAGGGCTTTCTCATCCCGGGCAATGTCCTTCTTCCCTTTCAAAAACAACTCCGAGCGTCTATCTAGATAGCGGCCAAGCGCCTCTAAGGCTTTCTCTCCTACCGGAACTAATCTCTCCTTTCTTCCCTTACCCCTAACCTTCAGAATTCCTCCGATAAAATCTATCTGAGAAGCGTTGAGACCGACCAATTCGCTTACCCGCATCCCGGTGCTGTAGAAAGTTTCTAAAATAGCCTTATTTCTCTCTCGGAGAATTCCTTCTCCCAGGGGAGACTCCATCAGTTTCGTCACCTGATTTAGGTCGAGGAATTGAGGAAGTCTTTTCTCTAAGCGCGGTGTTCTCAAACCTACCATCGGGTCAAAAGCAGAATAACCCTCCCGACAAAGAAACCTGAAGAAAGAACGTAGGGTGGCTAATTTCCGGGCGGCCGTCCGTCGACTGATTCTCTTTTTCTGAAGATGGGCCAGGAACTCCCTGATGGTCAGGTAGTCAACAACATCAGGGATGCTTCCCTGAAGAGGATACTTCCGGCCTGCCGGTGCGGGCGAGCTGGATGCAGACAGGGAATTTCCCCAGAGGAAAGCGGTAAACTGCCTCAGGTCTCCCCGGTAATTTACCAGGGTGCGAGGAGAAAAGTCCCGCTCAACCTCCAGATAAGTCATAAATTTTCTAATATATTCTTCCATGAAACTTAGCGCCCCTTCGGTGCGAACAGGCACAGAGGCACAAAGCAAGAAAGCCTCATAAATGAGGCAACTACAAAGACGAACCGTAGTTGCTTGATTTATCAAGCTAATCAATAGATGTTTATGCTTTCCTAAGCCGCCAAAAAACCCAAAAAATTGCCAGTACTAATTTTTACCTTTCTCTGTGTCTTTGTGCCTTACTTTTCTATGCTCCCCTTATATCCATATTCTTTATTAACACATTTATGATTAGTTTGTCCTTCTTTATTTTTCTTCTCCACCAGGAAATTAGCCCCGCACTGGGGGTATTTTTTATTAACCGGCTTGTCCCAGGCCATAAACTTACATTGGGGAAACTGATTGCAACCAAAGAAAGTCCTTCCCTTCTTGGACCTCCTCTCTATCACCTCTCCTCCACAGCCTTCCTGGGGACATTTCACTCCCAGGGTTAGCGATTGAGTATAGCGGCATTTAGGGAAATTGCTGCAGGAGAAGAATTTTCCGTATCTTCCCGTTTTTATCACCACCACCCCTCCGCAATCAGGGCAAGTCAAATCAGTAGGAATCTCCTTCCTTTTAACTCTTTTTGCTTCCTTGTCCGCCCGGGCCAGAGTGAGCATAAAAGGATCGTAGAATTCCCGGAGCAATTTCACCCAATCAACCTTTCCTTCTTCAATTCCATCCAACCTTTCCTCTAAGTGGGCCGTAAACTTTACATCTAAAATCTCCGGGAAATGGGTTACCAGGAGAGTGGTAACTATTCCCCCTAACTCGGTGGGATGAAATCTTCCCTGAGTCTTTTCCACATATTGCCGCTCCTGAATAGTACTGATGATGGGCGCGTAAGTGCTCGGGCGTCCAATTCCTTCTTCCTCTAAGGCTTTGACCAGCGCTGCTTCCGAGAACCGGGGCGGAGGCTTGGTAAAATGCTGCTCCGGCCGCAATTCCAGAAGATTCAACTTTTCCCCTTCCTCCAATTTCGGCAAGGCCTTCTCTTCTTCCTCCTTCTCCCCATAGACAGCCATAAAGCCTTTGAACTTTATCCTCATTCCGGTGGCCCGCAGAACAAATCTTCCCGCTCCTACATCAACGGTAGTTATCCCCAAAATAGCCGGCTTCATCTGGCTGGCTAAGAAACGGG
>CAZUTJ010000122.1:0-4070 GCA_964622875.1 uncultured bacterium | reverse complement strand
TTAATAATTTTTTTAATCCTAAAAATCTGCGTTTATCTGCGTCCAAAAAAGAAAAGTTTTCTTATGAAGATTGATATCTTAACTTTATTCCCTAAGATGTTTGAGGGTCCTCTCCAGGAGTCTATAATTGGAAGAGCTAAGAGCAAGGGGATAGTCCGGATAGAGGTTCATGACCTGCGGAAATTTACCCGGAATCGGCATCGCCAGGCGGATGACCGCCCTTACGGAGGTGGGCCGGGCATGGTGATGAAACCGGAACCGCTCTTTGAGGCCGTGGAATATATAACCGGCCGGAAAGCCTCTCCGCAGAGAGACCGGGGAGCCCGGGTTATCCTGATGTCTCCTCAAGGGAAAACTTTTGCTCAGGGGAAAGCTCAAGAATTGGCCGGGGAAAGACATCTCATCTTCATCTGCGGTCACTATGAAGGGATAGATGAACGGGTGGGAAAAAAGTTAGCTAGCGAGGAACTTTCTCTGGGTGATTATGTCCTTACCGGAGGAGAGTTGGCGGCTATGGTGGTGGTGGATGCTGTTGTTCGTCTTCTCCCGGGAGCTTTAGGAGCAGAAGAGTCGGCGCGGAAAGATTCCTTTTCGGAAAAACTTCTTGATCATCCTCATTATACCCGGCCGGCTGTTTATCGGGAGATGAAGGTTCCGCAAGTTCTTCTTTCCGGTAATCACGGAGAGATTGAGAAATGGCGTCGCCAGGAGGCCCTGCAGCAGACTCTCTTAAAAAGGCCGGACTTAATAAAAAAAGCTAATCTTAGCGAGGAGGACAAGTAGGGGCGAACGGCCGTTCGCCCTGTCAAGCCGTTATTGTAATTGGCAACAAATAGAGGAATAACAATGGATATAAAGCAGTATGTGGAGAAAGAGCATTTGAAGAAAGAGGTGCCTTATTTTCAGGCTGGAGATACGGTTAAAGTAGAAACGGTAGTGGTGGAGGGGGAAAAGAAGAGAAACCAGCTCTTTGAAGGTGTGGTCATTCGCCGGAGGGGGCAGGGGATGAGGGAAACCTTTACTCTCAGACGCACCTCTTACGGGGAAGGAGTAGAGAGAACCTTTCCCCTGCATTCGCCTTTCCTGGGGAAGATAGTGATCAGCAGACGGGGAAAGACTCGCCGCAGTAAACTTTATTACTTGAGAGAAAGAGCAGGGAAAGCGGCCCGCCTGGCCGAAAATCTTAGGGAGAGGAATGAAGAGCGGGGAGGAGACAAAGCTTAGATTCTTCCGTTTATCCTGTTATGAAAAGAGGCTTTGGGAAGAAGGTTTGTCTCTCATCGCCGGGGTAGATGAGGTCGGTCGGGGTCCTTTAGCCGGTCCTCTGGTAGCGGCTGCGGTCATTTTTCCCGGAGATATTTTCTTACCCAGTGTGGATGATTCCAAAAAGCTTAGCCCGAAGCAGAGGGAAGAGGTCTTCCTGGAGATTGGGAAGGAAGCCCGGGCGCTAGGAGTGGGGGTAGTCAGCGAGGCTACTATTGACCGTATCAATATTCTTCAGGCTACCTATTTAGCTATGCGCCGGGCCGTAGCTGAGCTAAAAGCCTCTCCTGATTACCTTCTCGTAGATGGAATAACCATACCGGAGCTGGATATTCCTCAGCTGGCTATTATAAAGGGAGATTCCCTGAGCATCTCCATAGCTGCGGCTTCCATTGTAGCCAAGGTGACCCGGGACCGCCTGATGGTGGAGCAGGACAGACGCTTCCCCCAATATGGATTTGCTCAGCATAAGGGGTATGGGACTAAAAGTCATCTAAGAGCCCTGGATAAATATGGAGTCTCTCCTTTGCATCGCCGCTCCTTCCGTCCGGTAAAAGAGCGATTGAAGAAGAAAAAAATAGAGGACGCAGATAAACGCAGATTTTTAGGATTAAAAAATTATTAATTATTAATTATTAATTATTAATTATTAATTATTAATTATTATTATCTGTGTTAATCTTGCGAAAATCTGCGTCCAAAAAAGTTTGTATATTTCTCTGTATCCTCTGTGGTGAGGAGTTTTTTACGGCTTAGGAAAATATAAATAGCCGTTGATTCGCTTGATAAATCAAGCAACTACAGTTCGTCTTTGTAGTTGCCTCATTTATGAGGCTTTCTTAAGTATGAACGCTAAGGAGTTAGGCAAAGAGGGGGAAAAATTAGCTTGTCGATTCTTGAGGAGGAAAGGTTATCGGGTAAGGGAAAGAAATTACTGTTCTTCTCTGGGAGAGATAGACATTGTCGCCCGGGATAAAGAGACTCTTGTCTTCGTTGAAGTTAAGACTCGCAGAGCCAATGATTATGGCTCTCCCCAGGAATCGGTGACCAAAGACAAGCAAGAGCGGATGAGGAGAGTGGCTTTAACCTACCTGAAGAAGGAGGGATGGGAAGGAGATTGCCGTTTTGATATTATCTCTATTCTTATGGGTTATGGAGGCAAGGTGGCCAATATGAAACTGATCAAAGATGCCTTTTAAAAACTACTCAGCCACTAAGGCACAAAGACGCGAAGGTAAACACAGATAATAATAATTAATAATTAATAATTTTGTAATCCTGATAATCTGTGCTCATCTGCGTCCAAAGTGTTCTTGGTGCCTTGGTGGCTAAGTACTGCAGAGAAGAGGGTAAATAATGTTATCCCGGGCTTATTCGGCTTCTGTCCTGGGACTGGAGGCTTACTCTATTGAGATAGAGGTGGATATAGCTTCCGGTCTGCCGGCGGTGATTATGGTGGGGCTGCCTGATATGGCGGTTAAGGAAAGCCGGGACCGGGTAAAGTCGGCGATCAAGAATAGTCGTTTTAGGTATCCTACCAAAAGAATTACCGTCAATCTTGCCCCGGCTGATGTGAAGAAGGAAGGACCTTCTTTTGATTTACCCATCGCTTTAGGATTACTGGCTGCTACCGGACAGCTTTCCCCGGAGAGCCTCCAGGATTATCTTATTCTAGGGGAATTAGCTCTGGATGGTCGGGTTCGTCGGACGAAGGGGGCTCTTCCCATTGCCCTCAGCCTGAGAAAAGGGGCCCGGAGGAAGATAATTCTCCCCCGGGATAATGCCGCCGAGGCAGCGGTAATTGAAGATATGGAAGTCTATGGGGTGGAAAGTCTTTTAGAGGTGGTTAAGTTTATGAATGGGGAGGTTAAAATTAGTCCCCGTAAAGTAGATTTAGCGGCTCTCTTAAAGGACTTATCTAACTACGAAGTTGACTTTGCTGATGTTAAAGGTCAATTTTCCGTGAAGAGGGCCCTGGAGGTAGTGGCGGCCGGCTCTCATAATGTCCTGATGATCGGTCCTCCCGGTGCGGGCAAGACTATGCTGGCCAGAAGACTTCCCACCATTATTCCGGATATGAGTCTGGAGGAGGCTCTGGAGACGACTCAGATTCATAGCGTGGCCGGCCTTCTTTCTCCTCAGCAAGCCCTGATTACCCGGCGCCCTTTTCGCTCGCCTCACCATACTTCTTCCGATATTGCCCTGGTGGGAGGAGGAACAATTCCTCAGCCGGGCGAGGTAAGCTTAGCTCATAACGGAGTGCTTTTTTTAGATGAACTGCCCGAATTTCAGCGCTCAGCCCTGGAAGTGCTCAGACAGCCTCTGGAGGATGGAGCCGTTACCATATCCCGGGCGAGTAAGACTTTAACCTTTCCCTCCCGGATTTTGCTCATCTCGACTATGAATCCCTGTCCTTGCGGACATCTTGGCGATGCCGTAGAATGCCAGTGCACTTCTTATCAAATTCAACGTTATCGTTCCCGCGTTTCCGGCCCGCTCCTGGATAGAATAGATATTCATATTGAGACCCCGGCCTTAAAATATAAGGAGCTGGCCGAGGAAAGTTCCGGCGAGCCTTCAGAGAGGATAAGAAAGAGAGTGCAGGAGGCTCGGGATATCCAGGGGAAAAGGTTTGCCGGGGAGAAAATATATGGCAACGCTTATATGAATCAGAAGCAGCTAAAAGAGCACTGCCGCTTGAATGATGAAGGAAAGGAGCTTCTCAAGATGGCTATGCGAGAATTAGGAATATCCGCCCGTGCCTATGATAAGATACTCAAGGTAGCCAGGACGATTGCCGATTTAGC
>CAZUTJ010000121.1:0-4070 GCA_964622875.1 uncultured bacterium | reverse complement strand
GAATTTATAGAGCAGTGCACTATCCCCCCTCACACCTTCCCCCCTCACCCTAACCCTCTCCCACTACCCTAAAGGGCACAAGCAGGGGAGAGGGAAACTTTGGGTGATGGCGATTGCCTCATACTTCCTCCCCCGCATAGGGCCCTACCGATGAATTTTTTGCCTTCTTAACTTCCTGAGCCATCTGCTCTAATCTAACTCTATCCTTTGGCTTATGTTTAGGCTCCCAGCCGTGTTTCCACGGTTTGCACAGGGCACATCCTGAAGATTTTTTGTCTTTATATTTTGCCATTGGTCAATACCCATCTTTGCCTATTTCTATTCAAATTCTCCTTCTTCCTCCTCATCAGTCTCAAACCCTTCTATCCCAAGCGCAGATAGGGACTCGGGAGCATGCTGAATCATTTTCTTAATAATCTCAAGTAGTTCCGGTTTCCTCTTACGCTGCATTTCTTTGAGAACATCCTTAATATCGATGAAGCTCTCGGGGGCAACTTCATAGGTTTCAGCCAGGGCAAGGCTGTGCTTACACGGCCAATATTCAGCCGGGCAAGTGCAGTCTGTCTTCCCTCCCCCCTTGCTAAGGTCATAGGTGGTTTGATAGGTCCCAAAGTTGCCCTGAATCCGGCAAATAAGCATCTTATCTATCTTCATCCGATGGGTCATAAGTTCAGAGTCAATGTATTCCGCAACTCGCTCTTCTAATGTTCGCCCTGGCATAGTAAACTCTTTTCACCCCCTTAGATACCATTTTCCCGGGACATCTGTTCCAACTTAATTCTATCTTTGGACTGAGGGGTTACTTACAAAGTAACCGTTCACGGTTGTCGGTTCACAGTTCACAGTTTTTTCGATGAACCAGGCAACGATGGAAGGATTCAGGATAACCCCCCCTACGGTCGGGAGTTTACAGTTTACAGTTTACGGTTTACAGTTTACAGTTTACAGTTTACAGTAAAAACCTTAAGTATTATTAAAAATCCTGGACTTCTAGATATTGCTTTCCATTCTTTAATTAATTCTTTTGTTTTTTCAACCGTAAACCGATAACTGTAAACCGTGAACAGTTACCTTACAAATTGCACTTTCTTTTATGAAAGTCGGTGTTTTGCTCAAAGGTGTAGGCGATTTTGAATAATGTTTCTTCGGCAAAGGGCCGGGCTATCAACTGAAGACCGATAGGCAGCCCTTCCCCGGTAAAGCCGCCGGGGATAGTCATAGCCGGTATTCCGGCTAAATTAACGGAAATAGTGAAAATGTCCGAAAGGTACATTTTTAAGGGGTCGTCGGTTTTCTCGCCTATCTTAAAAGCAGCCGTAGGAGAGGTGGGGGTAAGGAGACAGTCAAGCTCCTGGAAGGCTTGGTCAAAATCTTTGGTGATAAGACTTCTGGCCTTCTGGGCTCTCAGGTAATAGTCCTCATAGTAACCGGCACTTAACCCGTAAGTGCCCAGCATAATTCTTCTTTTTACCTCATCTCCAAAACCTTCAGCCCGGGTCCGCTCATACATATCTACTATGGCTCCTAACTCCTGGCTCTTAGCTTCCGGGGCCCTATATCCATAACGCACCCCGTCATAGCGGGCTAAGTTAGAGCTGGCCTCAGCCGTAGCAATCAGGTAATAAGTAGCTACCGCATACTCGGTATGAGGCAAAGAGACTTCTTTTATTTCAGCTCCCCATTTTTTAAAAAGCTGAATGGAGTTCTCCATTGCCTTCCTGACCTCAGACTCTATTCCTTCCCCAAAATATTCCCCGGGAACACCTATCCGCAGCCCCCGAACCTCGTTAATCAAAGCCTGCCTATAATCAGGAACATCCCTATTTACGGAAGTGCTATCTTTGGGGTCGTAGCCACAGAGGCTATTCATTAAGTAAGCAGCATCAGTAACATCCTTAGTAAGCGGACCGATCTGATCCAGCGAGGAGGCAAAGGCTACCAGGCCGTATCGAGAAACTAACCCGTAGGTAGGTTTCATCCCCACCACTCCACAGAAAGCAGCCGGCTGACGGATAGAGCCTCCGGTATCGGAGCCAAGAGCCATAATAGCCTCATCAGCAGCTACCGCAGCCGCCGAACCGCCACTGGAACCGCCCGGAACAGTGGAGAGATTCCAGGGATTATGAGTGGCCCCGAAATGAGAAGTCTCCGTAGAAGAGCCCATAGCAAACTCGTCCATATTAGTCTTGCCTATAAGAACAGCTCTGTCTTTCCTCAGCCTCTCTATAACAGTAGCCTCGTAGGGAGGACGGAAATTATCAAGTATTTTGGAGGAGCAGGTGGTAGTCGCTCCCCGCAGACAAATATTATCCTTAATGGCCAGGGGAATACCACTTAAGGGGGAAATCTCCTCACCCCCGGCAATAGCCTCATCAACACTCTCAGCTTCTTTTAGGGCCTCCTCCCTGAGCACGGTCACATAGGCATTTACCTTTTTCCCTACCTCTTCTATTCGTTTAAGGACGGTCTCGGTAATCTCCCGGGCACTAACCTTCTTAGCTACGATTAAATCATGGAGTTCATGGGCGGTAAGTTCGTTCAGCTTCATTCTCTTAATCCTTTTTATTTATATCGTAATTACTCAGGTTCAAAGTTCAGGGGTTCACAGTTCATAATTGCAGCTATTTAGGCTGAAGGCTGATATTTAGGCTATTAGGCTGAAGGCTGTTAGACTGAAGGTACAAAATACAAAGCAAAGAGAATAGAGAGGTTCTTGATCCTGAATCTTGAACCTAATAGCCTTCAGCCTAATAGCCTATCACTTGCGAACCTGGCAACCTGAGTAACTACTCTATATTTTCAAGAAATTACCTAACAGCTTCTTTCCCGCTTCCGTGAGGATAGATTCGGGATGAAACTGTACCCCCCAGAGGGGATACTCCCGGTGCTTTAATCCCATTATTTCCTTCTCTTTCGTCTCGGCGGTTATTTCCAGACAGGTAGGCAGGGTGTCTCGTTCGACAATCAAGGAATGGTAACGGGTGGCCAGGAAAGGATTGATTAAATCTTTGTAAATAGTCTTACCGTAGTGATAGATGGGAGAGGTTTTTCCGTGCATCAAGCGCTCAGCCCGGATAATTTTTCCTCCGCAAGTATGGGCCAAGCACTGATGCCCCAGGCAAACACCCAGGAGAGGGGTATTTTTCTCAAAAGCCTTAATAACCTCATTAGAAATTCCCGCCTGAAGCGGTGTTCCCGGGCCTGGAGAAATAATGATTTTCTCCGGCCGGAGCTGACGAATCTCTTCCACGCCAATTTTATCGTTCCGATAAACGGAAAGCTCCGCCCCTAATTCCCCCAGATATTGAACGAGGTTATAAGTAAAAGAATCATAATTATCAATTATGAGAATCATCTTCTCCGCGCTTTCTTCCCCAGGTCCCCCCCGGGATGGAAGCGAGCAAAATCTTTCTTTTGAAAGCCGCGCTTATCAAGAAGAACCATGGCTAAAGCGTCTCCCATAGCTAAAGAAGCAGTGGTGCTGGCCGTGGGAGCTAACCCCAAAGGGCAGGCTTCCTTGGCTACTCCTACATCTAAAACAGCCTCACTATTCTTGGCTAGGGTAGAATTCTTTTCCCCGGTGAAGGCGATGAATTTAGCTCCTATCTCTTTAAGGAAGGGAAGAAGTTCCTTGATTTCGGCGGTCTCTCCACTATTGGAGATGGCCAAGACAATATCGTCCTTGGTAACCATTCCCAAATCCCCGTGCCGGCCCTCAACGGGATGAAGGAATAAAGAGGGGGTGCCGGTACTGGCCAGAGTGGCCGCTATCTTCCGACCGATATGACCGGATTTTCCCACTCCGGTAACTACCACCCGGCCCTGGCTCTTCAGGATCATCTCCACCGCCCGGGAAAAACCTTTTCCAATTTTATCTATGAGGGCCTCCACCGCCTCGGCTTCTATGCGGAGGACCTCCTTAGCTCGCTTAATAACCATTAAATTAGGCCGCCTGCGGCGGCTGACTTTTTCTGTAATTTTGCCCATGATACCCAACCCATGAGTTTAATTTATGAGAAGTATTCACTAAAGCACATCATTGCGAGAAGCGGTAGCAACCCGCCAATCTC
>CAZUTJ010000120.1:0-4092 GCA_964622875.1 uncultured bacterium | reverse complement strand
CCGGGTCTATATTATCAGGATTGACTTTTATAATTTCTGTTATCATCTTTAATGAACACATAACTTACCCTGAGAAATTCAAAGAATTTCCAGGACTTAGTCCCTGAAATCGCTTTGCGATTTCTAGGGACGGAACGAAGTCGAGATAACGCAGACTAAAGCCTGCTACTCCCTTCCGGATTAGCAGGTTTTAACCTGCGCAAGATTGAAGTTCCGATACCCCAAAGTGAACATAAGTTATGAGTGCGAATTTCTTGTTATTTTCAATATCTGGTATCTTAAAATTCCGGCCGGAATTTTAATCTCTATAGACTCATTTTCCCTGTGGCCTAATAAACCTTTACCCACCGGAGAAGTAACGGAAATCTTACCCTGCGAGAAATCTGCCTCTACTTCTGATACCAGAGTGTATTCAAGTTCTTCTCCTGAGTCTAAATCCTTCAGTTTAACCGTTGCACCTATTAACGCCCTATCTTTAGGAATATCCTCATCATCAATGAGCCGCACATGGCTTAGTTTATTTTCTAATTCAGCAATTCTTTTCTCGTTTAAACCCTGGGCTTCTTTTGCGGCATCATATTCAGCATTTTCACTTATATCTCCATGGGCTATAGCCTTGCCGATCTCTTTAGAAATCTCTCTTCGACGAACAGTCTTTAAATATTCTAGTTTCTTTCTTAATTTCTCATACCCCTCTCGGGTTAAATAAACATACCCTATGTTCATTTCCTTCCTCCACAAAATTTTTTGTTCTTTTAAGCCTGGTAAATCTTTTTTACCGTCTAGGAAACTATAAACTCTCCTCACCTTAATCCTCTCCCCTGGGGGGAGAGGGAAGGGAAAGGGGGAAGTTACGAAGTTTTCTTGAGTTCTTATTTAAGGAAAAAATCTCGATACGCTCACCTGTCCCTGCTGAAAGAGCAGAACACCCTTGAATCTGGCTATTAGTGTGTCTCCTGCCGGTGTAAAGGGAGGATACCGCAATGAAAAGAATACCACCATCAGAGAGAATAAGCAAGGAAATAAAAGACCTGTTTAAATTGGTTTTGCGAAGCCGCCCAGAAGAGAAAATAACAATACAAGGATTAGTGCCTGAACGACCCAGCCGATGGCGCAGACGGCCACCGCTCGCCAGGTGGTGGTATAGTCCAGAGCCTGGCGGACGGCGATTACCATGGCCACGAGCATCCAGATGGAAGCAGCCATAAAGACGATCCCGGCCAGCCCGGGAAGGATACCCAGCACCCGTATCAACCCCGGGGAACTGGCAAAACCCAAGGTGCGCAGCAATTCGCCATGGTCGGCCCGGGTTTGAGGCTCGGGAAGAAGTCTCGTGCCGATAAAGTAGGTAATATAGGCCCAGACATACCATCCGATAAGGGCCATAATCGTTCCGATGAGAAGCCCGCCCAGTCCTCCCCTCAAAGCTGTTCCCACTCCGGCAGCCACGCTGGAGAGGACAACGACTCCCATAGCTTGCCCCAGCGCTCCTTTGTCCGCCTCGACCTCTTCATACAGAGCAATATCTAACTTTGCCGCCCGAATAATACGGTCCTTAAAATCAGCCATTTTCTTTTCCTCCTTCGCCTTAAGGGACAGGGCAAGCCTACCCCGGCTAAACATCAGATAAAATACAGCCATCCCAACAAAGCAATGGCCAGACAGTAATAACCAAAGAGGGAGAGTTTTGCTCGTTGGATAATTTTTCGTAAGACCACCAGGGCTATCCATCCGCTTACAAAGGCACTGACGCACCCGAGAAGCAGGTAACCTATTTGCGGCGGAGATAAACCCGGTAGTTTGCTGAACTCCAGAATTAGGGCTCCCAGAACAGCCGGGATGGAGGCTAAGAAGGAGAACCGGAAGGCAGCTTCTCTATCCGCACCTCTCCAGAGCAAAGAGGCGATAGTTATACCCGAGCGGGATATTCCCGGGATGAGGGAAATCCCCTGAGCCAGACCCATTATCCCGGCATCACGGATGCTTAATTCCGAAAACTTCCTCCCTCCCTTCATAAAGCTCCGGGTAGAAAAAAGAATCAGGGCAGTTATTATAAGCATAGTAGCCGCCCAGCGCGGCTGGAAGAATAGTCTCTCAAAAAAATCTCTTCCCCCCAGGCCAATAAGGCCGGTAACCAGGGTGACAATAAGGATATAAGCTATTATCCGGGGACTCGTTTCCTCCTTCTGAAATCCCCTTCTTCCTATCTTTAGCAACTTCAAGGAATCTTTTAAGAGAGCTATGGTATCCCTTTTAAAGAATAGCACTAAGGCAAGCAATGTTCCGGCATGAAGGGAGACACTCACTAGGAGGCGATTTTCCATGTTAAAAATTCCCTGAAGAATAACCAGGTGTCCGGAGCTGGATACAGGCAGGAATTCAGTTAGGCCTTGAATAAGGCCCAGAATGAGGTATTCAAATATTATCATATTTTTAATCTTTTCAGGAGGTCTTTAAGGGAGAGAAAGTTTAAGATGTCTTTCTTCTCCAGCCATCCCCGCCGGGCAGTAGCCAGGCCGTAGGGCATCGTCTTTAGCTGCCCCTGGTGATGAGCATCCGTTCCCAGGGCAATCATCACCCCGGCCTCTCGGGCTTGCCGGCAGTGAATATCATTGAGGTCCAATCTCGCCGGAAAGGCGTTCAGTTCCAGGCAGGTTCCCGTCCGGCGGGCCTCCCGGATAAGGGTTTCCATATCTACCGGGTAGGGTTCCCGTTCCTGGAGCAGCCGGCCGCTGGGGTGAGCAATAATGTGGACAAATTTACTTTCCATAGCCTTAACGAGGCGCCGGGTTATCGTTCTCTCATCCTGTTTAAAACCGCTATGAAGGGCGGCTATCACCAGATCCAGTCCTTTGAGGAGTTCATCCTCGTAATCAAGGCGGCCATCGCTACGAATGTCCACCTCGGCCCCGGCGAGGACGCGGAAGTCTTTTAGTCCCTTATTGATTCTCCGGATCTCTTCAATTTGCCTCCGGCGCTCCTCCACAGACAATCCCCCGGCCACTCCCAGGGAGGGAGAATGGTCACAGATAGCCAGGTATTGGTAACCCATCTTCCTGGCCGTCTCGGCCAATTCGGGAATGCTTTCCGAGCCATCGCTCCATTGGGAATGAACATGAAAATCGCCTTTAATATCTCTTAGCTCCACCAGTTGGGGAAGCCTGCCTTCCCGGGCCGCTTCAATCTCCCCCCTCTCTTCTCTCAATTCCGGAGGGATGTAAGGAAGGTCCAGGGTAGCATAAACATCCTCTTCTTCCCACCCGGCTATTCTTTCTCCGCTTTTAGTCTTGAAGACCCCATATTCGTTAATCTTTAAGCCGCGCTTGCCGGCGAGCTCCCGCAGTTTAATATTATGGGATTTAGAGCCGGTGAAATACTGGAGAGCAGCCCCGAAACTGTCTGGCTCTACCACCCGCACATCCACTTGCAAGCCCTCTTCCATAACCACGCTCGATTTCGTCTCGCCCAGGGCCAGAATTTCTGCCACTTCAGGCAACTCGGTGAAGACCTGCATTACCTGACGAGGTTTCCGGGAGGTAACCAGAATATCTATATCTCCAATCGTCTCTTTCATCCGGCGCAGGCTTCCCACCGCACTTATGCGGTTAACTACAGTTAAGTTCTGGAGATGGTTAATGATAGACTGAGCCAGGGGATAGGCTCTGCCCAGGAGCATCCTTCCTTCCCTCTTTTTCAAAAGCTCTATTCCTCGCTGGATGTTTTCTTCTGTCTTCTTTCCCATTCCCGGCAGGTCTTTGAGACGATGCTCCTTAACGGCTTTCTCTAATTCCCGGACATTACTTATTCCCAGTTTTTTATAGAGAAGGGAGACGGTCTTGGGACCCATCTCCGGGATAGAGAGAAGCTCTACTAACCCCGGAGGAACTTGCTTTTTTAAATCTTCATAGTAGGCGAGTTTTCCGGTAGTAAGCAACTCTTCCATCTTCTTGGCCAGGCCCTCACCTACTCCGGGGATATTTCGCAATTCTCCTCGCTCGTATATCTTCCCTGCTTCCTCAGGAAGGCTCTCCAGGGTGCGCGCAGCTTTCTGATAGGCGCGCACCCGGAAGGGGTTTTCTCCCTCTATCTCCA
>CAZUTJ010000119.1:2659-4113 GCA_964622875.1 uncultured bacterium | reverse complement strand
GGATAGTCTTTTTTCTCTTTGTTATCACATTGATATAGTCGCGCAGGTCTATTTCATCCTTAACATATTCTCTCTCTTCCATCTCCATCTACCTCCTTTTAGGTTGGGGGTCAAACTCGCAAAGTAGGGCTTTATCCCCCGCTGAGTCAGACCTTCACATTTTATTTACTACCTTACCCGGTACACTATTATCCTGTTGTCAGGCTGACTGGTCGCATAAATTACCTCTAATAGGTTTTTAGAATCAACGGCTTCTATAAACCCCGGGCTCAATCTCTCAATCTTTTCTTCATCAACTATCAGATAGTCCACCTCATTTAGTTTAGCATAGTTTATTATCTCCTGGCAAGCCCCCTCCGGCATTTTAAGATGTCTGCCCTCAGCGTAGAAGGCAACCCTGGGCATAGCGCTCATAATAAGAGGATTAGGATGGCTATGTCCTTTTAACCAGATACCCGCCTCTCTCCGGGGCAGTTTGTCCAGCCTTCGGGGGTTAAGGGTCTTAGGCAATATAACTATAATTATGACTATCATAAGGGCAAAAAATATCTTCTTAGATAGGGAGGGCTCAATTTCCCCCCGGGAACCTATTCTTGAGCAAATTCGGTAATGCAGCTCATAAAAGCCGGCCCCCGCCCAGAAGAGGGCGATGGGAACCAGTTGAGTGACCGTCCGGTGAGAGGCTCGGATTACTGCAAAGAGCAAGATATAAAAGATGATAAAGGAGAAGATAAATAATTCCCCTTTTCGCTGGTAAGGGATGACCTTTCTCTTTATCAGCCCAAAGAGAAGCAACAGAAGTAGTAGGCCGTGATAGACCTGGGGAATTTCCTGTATTATCAGCAGGGAGAGAACTCTTTTATGCCTCTTAAGGCGGGCCGCGAAGGCCTCCCTGTCAAAGATAAATTTACCTTCCTCTGTCTTTCTGACAAATTCAGTCAGTCCAGTAACGGCCAGGGGAGCCCTTTGGGCGCCTAATTTCCACTCACCGGTCTCTTTTCTAAGGTGAAGTAGATAAGGCGAGGCTAAGGCAGGAAGGGTAAGGAATAGAAGACAAAGAGCTATTAGTCTTTTTATAGGTCTGCCTGAACTGAGAGTAATTCTGGAGGAGCACCCCCAGACCAACCACTATCAAGATGCCAATTCCCTCAATTCTGGTAAGATAGGCTAAGGCGGCCGCCAGGGCAATTAACAGCGGATATAGGGGAGGGAAAAAGCTAAGGGCTACCCTGGCAAAATTCCCGCTGGCAAAGTCCCTGGCAAGGGCTATAATGGTGATGCCATCCTTGACAATTACATAGGTGTGAAAGAGCAGGAAAAGCCTTATTGCCAGGGCTATAATAAGTAAGACAAATAGCTTCTTCTTCTCACTCAAAGATGTTATGGTCTCTACCAGGGCCATCTCTCTAACCTCTTGCTTCGCCAGGTATAGTAGGCGCCGGCTTTCTTGAAAT
>CAZUTJ010000119.1:0-2559 GCA_964622875.1 uncultured bacterium | reverse complement strand
ATCAACAAAAGGGATAGAAATTATTTTCTTATCCAGTATCAATTTTTCCCGGGATAGATTAACCAAAAATCCTTTGTCTGTTTTATCAGAAAACAATTTAGAGAAAGAAACCAGGCTCTCAGCCAGGCACCTATTTACCCGGGAAGTTAATTTCACCTCCAGAGGTATTATCTTAGCCCCATCTTCTATTACAAAATCTACCTCCTCTCCCGAGGAAGTCCTCCACCAGAAAATCCGAAGCGGCTTTCCCCGGTTGTAGAAGTATCTTACCATTTCGCCAACTACAAGTGTCTCCAGTAACTGTCCTGAGAGGGGTCCCCTGAATATCTGTTTTGTAGAAGTAACGCCCATTAAATAACATAAAAGTCCGCTATCTAAAAAATAGAGCTTAGGGCTTTTTATAATCCGCTTTCCTTTATTTAGATAAAACGGCTTAATAGTGATAATCTGTCCACTGGCTTCCAGTATAGAAATCCAGGCCTTCGCCGTATTAACAGTAATACCTAAATCCCGTGATAAACCGGACAGATTCATTATCTGCCCATTGAAGGCAGCCATAAGCTGTAAAAATCTCTGGAAATCTGTAAGGTCGCCTATCTGGCGCAACTGCCTCAGGTCCCTTTCTAAATATGTCTGAAGATAGCTGGCAAACCACAATTCAATGTTTAGGTTTCTGTTGGTAATAACCTCGGGAAATCCACCGATTAAGGCCCTCTTTTTTAATTTCTCTATACTTAGTCTCATATCCTGCCCAAATTGCTCTCTGAAAGAGAAAGAAAGCAAGCTAAAGACGGCTATCCTGCCGGCCAGGGACTCTCCTACCTTGGCCATTAAGGGAAAACTTGGCGAACCGGTTAGAAGAAACTGACCCTTATCCTTCCTGTTCTTATCAATTAACATCTTGATATAAGAAAAAAGTTGCGGCGCATATTGAATTTCATCAATAATGACCGGGGGGGAGTAGTTTTCAAAAAAGAGCGCCGGCTCATCCCTGGCCATCAGCCGCAAGTCAGGATTGTCCATAGAAACATAGCGGTGGCTTTTGGAAAAGAGATGTTTAAGTAAAGTAGTCTTCCCTGATTGCCTGGGGCCGGTAACTATCACTGAAGGAAACTGCCTGGCGGCAATTTTTAGCATTTTCTCAATATCTCTATCCAGGTATCTTTTCACCAGCAAACTCCTTGTCTTGCAAATTTGCAATCATAATGCAAATGTACATCAATTCAGATATTTTGTTAAGTCGCAATTTTTCTTGTCAAGATTTGACCCTTGCTCTTGCACAATTCATACGATGCAGCACTGAAAAACGGCAGGAAGCTTAATACTCGGTATCTTCGGATTCTCCGGTTTCTGCAACCGGCGGCACCAGCAAAGCTCCACACCACAGATACAAAAAACGGCCTTCCACAAAAGTGGAAAAGTGAGAGTTGAATATGCTGGTAGCGCACCAGGCTAGCACCGCTCCCAGCCCCAAAACCCGGTACACTCCCCGTACCGGCTGCCGAAAAAAAGCCCCGATAAACAGCAGGAAAACAAGCAGTCCCAATATCCCCTGTTCGGCTATGGTTCTTAAGAACTGGTTATGAGGGTCATCAGCACCCTGCCCCCGCCAACCTTCCTGACCGGCAACCTGACGGCGGTAGGCTTCCGAAAAGCCCCCGGTTCCGCAGCCCAACCAGGGCCTTTCTTTGATCAAGGCCACGGTATTCTGCCACATTACCATCCTGACTCCCATGTCAGTTGGCTGGGGCGCAGTTTGGTAACTCCTCATCTCGTCAAGCCCTTGGGCAATCCCCTGTCGGGCAACCGGAGAAAACAGCAATAGACTCCCTACCAGAAGGGGAGCAATCCCTGCCAGAATAAGTCTTTTGCCACCACTCACCAGGGAAAAAGCCGTAACCATTACCAGCACCAAGAGGGCCAGATAGCCACTGCGCCCGGGGGTGATAAAAATAAGGTTAGCAAAAATAAGCAGACCAGCCCCAAGCAGAAACCCTCGCCACCCTAAGGCAGCCGGTCTAGCGTAGCGGGCGAGCATGGCGATAGCAAACAGGCTCACCGCAAAAATCATCCCCTGGGTGGCATGATTGCGAATGGCAATCCCGCGGGGATACCTGTAGATAAGAACACCGCTAAGCCAGCTTAAATAGGAAAGCAACCCCTAAGGTAGCCGTTAACACCTAAAAGGAGCAGATTTTTGGCTGAGTGTGTATTCAGTTTTCAAAGAACAAGGTTTCTTTTAAAAAGGGTCTTGACTTAACTTAGGAAATCTTTCGGGAGAAGAGCCACAACAAATTGTTGATTTTTATCCCTTTTTCTGGTATCTTAATGGCAGGCTTGAGGTCCAGATGAATCTCAGCCAGCGAACTTGTATATATTCAGCGAGGAGGCGTCCTTACGACCCTAACTAAAGCGGAGCGAAGGGAATGAAAGTGGGAATTATTATTACCACCTACAATAATCCATCGGCCCTGGAGCGGGTTCTGAAGAGAAAAGATAGACTTGTTTGTTAAAGGCCCATCATGTTGGGATTCGGGAGTTAAAAAAACATTTATCTAC
>CAZUTJ010000118.1:0-4128 GCA_964622875.1 uncultured bacterium | reverse complement strand
GCAATGATACACCCTATCGGAATTCGTGTCAAGGAAAAAACTCTCCGGGAGAGGATAGAATTCATTCAGTTGGCGGTGAAGCTCCTTCGTATAGTCATCATATCCAATAGTAGCCACTCGCCCTCGCCTTCTCCGGTAGAGATGGGCATCGAACCCTAACTCTTCCTCCAGGTTAACGATTCTATCAATGGCTTCCACAAGTACCCCAATGCGCTCTAAATCCCAGGTGGAATCGAAAATTCTTATTTCTATGGTCTTCAATCTCCGGGAGATGATAATGTCCTGGAAGCGATACCAGGGGTCTTGCTTCAGGGGGCCGATGAAGGGGGAACGGAAGATGCGGTAGGACTGTCCGAAGTAGCGACTGCCGGCACAGGGAGAGTTGATAGTGAGAAGGGAGAGCAGGGGAAGAAAATGAGCTAAGTTGAGATAAGCTCTATTCCTATGAGGAGAATTCCCGATATGAATGTGGAGGGCACAGGTCCGGGAAGAGGATTTATGGTCGAGGAGGTGCCCCAGGGGAAGAATCAACCCCTGACAGACGCTGGCCAACTCTTGTCTCCGTTCTCTTAGCTCCTGCTGAAGACTCCGGATATCGGGCCTGATTCCCGTGGCGAGCTCAATTCCCGCCATAATCCCCGTCTTAATATCAGGGAAATGGGCTAAATTGGGAGCGGTATGAAAATAATTGAAACCGGGCCGGCGCCAGAGGAGCTGGCTCAGATAATATAAGGACTTAAGACTTGGCCTCACTGGCTCGACTACAAAGACCTCTTCCTCAATACCGTAAGTAACCATAACTCATCCTTTATTTAAGCATAAACCACAGGAGAGCAGATATAAATAAAAAATACCACAGAGAAATACTTAAAAAACTTTATAACCACAGATTACACAGATTATCACAAGATTAAAATTTAAAATTGACAGAAAAATTAGATATTAAATCTTTGGCTGTGTAAATCTTGTGAAATCTTGTGGTTTATATTTTGCCATTGGGGTTCTCCTCTGTGAACTCTGTGTTTTTGTGCCTCTGTGGTTAAGGTATTTTGTTTTTTACTTCAAGTTCAAGGAGCTGGGGAAGGGTAACGAAATTATACCCCTTATCCTGGAGGGAAAGGATTATCTCCGGCAGGGCAGCTACCGTGGAGGTACGGTTATGGCCAGCAGCTAAGTTGCGGCCATCGTGCATAAGGATGATAGCCCCCCCTTCTACCTCGGATATAACCTTTTTCTTTATCTTCCCGGGATTGGCTCTTCTCCAATCGCCGGCGTTTACCGACCACTGACAGATCACATATCCCAGTCTCTCTGCCTGACGGAGAACCCAGCGGTTAGTCGCCCCGTATGGTGGTCTAAAAAGATAGAGGGGGAGGGAAGTAACCTTCTTAATGGCCTCTTCTGCCCTCTTGATCTCCCCTGTGGCCCGGAGGGACGTATTCAGGAGTGGCCCCCGGTGATTATAGGTATGATTGCCAATTACATGTCCGGCTTCAGCTACCCTTCTGGCGGTTTCAGGGAACTTCTCCACATTCTTCCCGACCATAAAGAAGGTGGCTTTAATGTTATGCTTATCGAGAATATCCAGTATCTGCAAGGTATAGGGTTCGTTGGGGCCATCATCAAAGGTGAGAGCTACCCCAGGGAAATTGGAATTCCCATGCCAGTAGATGGCTCCCGGCCGGTTTTTCCTCTCCAAACTGAGCCTACCTCTTTTTTTTATATTCCTCTTCTTTTTTTCCACCGCTTCCTGCACTGTATTCTACCACTGTCCTTAACCATTGTCAATCCTGGTTATCGGGTGATGTTATTATGTAAAAACGATGGCATTAATTATTAGATGTTGGCTTTTTATGGTAGCTTCTTTTTATTTTTAAAGTAGTTGCCAAAATTAAAAATTTAGTAGGTATTCCGACGACAAACCATGAAATATTTCTTACAAATTTCCTACATTTTCCTACAAATTGTGTAGGGTATTCCTACAAACCTGGATTGGCTGTTCTTTGACAAAATAAACCTTTTGCCGTCGGAAGAAATGGTTTTTGTGACTTGTTTTCCTCCTGTTTTATGATATAATGAAAGAGGCGATTTTGTAGGAAACCTACCCCAGAGACAGGAGGCAAGAATGAGTTACAATTCAACCATTTCTTGACTACAGGCTTATACCCAATCCAGCAGTAATCTTTCCGACAGCGATAGAAAACTATGATTGGGGTATATTTGTCAAAAACATTTCTAAAAAGTATTATCAAGCACTTTCCGATTTTCTGGGGAAACAAAATAAAACAATGAAAAAACTATCCACTCCGCAGTATGAACAAGGACTATTCCAAGAACTACTTCCGTATTCAGAACCCAAAAAGAACAATCGCGAAAAGAATCCACGAAATGCCGGTAGATGTCCAATGAATTTCTTAGCTCTTTTTAAATCTTTCACTTGTGCACGGTATATGGATATTGATGTAAATAGTCGCACGGTTTGTAGCCTATTGAATTCTAACCCAGCATTTTTAGAGAGAATGAACTTTAACAACAATCGGGCACCCTCTTATCGCACCATTGATCGCTTTGACCAGATAATGACCGAATACGACCTCTGGGAAAAAGCTGCCTTTATATCGATCAAGGTAAACACCACCGAAGCAGTTATCGATCCAGAACATATTCCAGCCAGAGCGAAAAGGGGCAAGGCAATTAAACCCTGCTGGGAATGTCCCTTTTACAAAACTTGTACAGACAAAGTGCTAACTGACGATAATGCTGGAATATTAACCAAGTCAAAGAACAAGAAATACTTTGCTCATAAAGTTGGGTTACTTACACCAGCAAAAGCAAGTTTACCGACCAACTTTTTTGTCAACAGAGGAGAAACTTTTGATGGCCATTTTTTTTAGAGCCATTACTTGATGATCTCATTAGAAAGTTCCCTCAATTTGACAACATTGATTGTGTAGTTGCTGATGGTACATTTGGTTCTAAGGAAAGAGAAACTTTTGTTAAAGACAAACTTGATACTCAACTGGTTACTCCCATTAACCCGAGAAAATCAAAAGAGGTCAAACATCCTGCTCGTGGCATCGAAAAAATTGATCGTTGTGGACAGCCAATCTGCATTGCCGGTTTCGGCATGTTTTTGCTTACAAAAGTTCATGCTACCAAAGAATATCTGTGATGCTGTCCTAAACTTCATCCCGAGTCACCAGATTACAAATCAGATTTTATCTGTGAAACGAAGCAGCATTGCAGCAAAGGAAACTATGGCCGAGCATTATAGAACCAAAGCTGATAGTTTTCGACAGATTAACTGGAATTTCCCTCAATTCTCTAAAGAAGCCAGAGGGCTACTTGCTTTAAGAACCACTATTGAACGAGAGATTTCCTGGCTAAAGCGAGACTTAAAGATGGAGTCACTATGGAAACGCGGCAAGAAGAATGTCATCGCCCATGTAGCCAAGTGTCTTATCTCCATGCATCTGGTAACTAATGTTGCTCACAAGGTTGGTTGTCCAGAGTGTGCTTACAGGATTAAGACCTTCGCCAAATAGTGAGTGTAGGAAGACTTAAATTTTCAAAGAACCACCGACGATACAGCGTCGGGGAAAAATTTCAAAAATATGAAAAAAGTTAATTTTGGCAACTACTGCTATAATAGGAAGATCCTTTTTAAGTAGATGTGGGGACGACATTTATGGCGCCCGCTGTCGGGTTCGATATCATGCCTGAGGCAGACCCGGTCTCCTGAGGCGACCGTCCGCCTATGGAGGACGCCTTTGGCGGGAATCGAACCCCTACCATGTTCGCCCGAAGAGCTAACTTGGGGGGAATATTCCCTTCTTCTCCTCCCCCCATTCTTTTGTTTCTCTTCATTCCCGTCGGTAAAAGCCTTCCTTTATGTCAAAAACTTAAATTTTCTTGACCTTTTTTTACTTTTTTTCTTGACAGGTGGGATTGTATCCGATAGAATATAGACTCTTTTGCCTATAGGGCAGATTGCCCATGTAGCTCAGTCGGTAGAGCACATGCATGGTAAGCATGAGGTCACCGGTTCGATCCCGGTCGTGGGCTCAGATATAAAAAAAGAAGGCACAAAGGCACAAAGTAGCAAAGGCATATAGAAAAGCAAGGTAT
>CAZUTJ010000117.1:0-4132 GCA_964622875.1 uncultured bacterium | reverse complement strand
CCTACCCTTTCCTTTTTTTAACCAGTAATTACCCGCAATTTTTATGTTAGACTTTACTTACCTGTTTTGTCCTTTGCTCAAACCTTTCTCTCTCTACTTCTATTTATTCCGCAATTTTCATGCCCGATTCTCCGGCCACCAAAAAATCTCTTGCTTTGCTCTTTTAAGTGATTGACCCACAGAAACTTATGAGGAAAAATTTTCTTTTCTGCCGGGGTGGCACTTCCTCCCTTATCTATCCAGATGTTCAAATAAATGAACATCTAAGCCTCGAAAATCGGGAAAAACTTGATTTAACTTACTAGTACACAATAAATTAACTTAAATATTGATATTTATCAACATATGTTTAGCAAATTGAACATTTTGGGGCAAAAAATATCTAACAACGTCTTCTCATAATAAGCGTTCCCCCAGGAAACTTTGTAATTACAGATTAACCCCGGTCAACACTTAAAGTTGTTCCGATATCTAATTACTTTTCTTGCGGGAGGGGCTATCTAGGGCCCGTTTTTTTAGCATATCCGAGACTAAGCTTAGCCAGAAAAATCAAGCAGAAGGAGCTCTTGAAAAGGATAATATCCGCTTCATTTTAAGTACTTCCTCTACCTTAATTACCAGCTCGGCCATGCTAAAAGGTTTGGTAATATAGCCATCAGCACCTAACTGTTTACCTTTATCTTTGCAATTCAGGCACTGATTACCACAGATACTCACTGAGCAAATATCTTCCCTTTTTATAATAGTTCAGCTCTTAGAAAAAACTCAATGTGTACCCCCAGGGCACAGGTAAGAAAAGGAGGAGAGGGAGATTTATTTTATCAAGAAAAAATTTTGAACGGATGAAGCGTCTTAAGTTTCAATCCATATTTTTCCTTAATCTGCTGAACATCCTCGTGAATCTTCTTGGCTGTTTCTCTTACTGGAAGATGTTTTGTTTCCTGGTAGACCTTATCTTTCCAGTCCCATACTTCCTGAAGCGATTTATCAACCTTCATATCTACTCACCTCCATGGGCGTGACCATTTCTAATCGCTTGGTATACCCTTTTTCAAGTTATCCCCTTCGGGGATACCTTCCAAGGAGTTCCCCCTATGGCGGTAATTTTGTTTCACAAAATTCCCTGTTACCCCTTAAGGGAAAGCAGATTGTTCCCCTTAACAACCCCAAGTCCGCAATAGGAATTTATTCAAATTCCGATACTTCATAATAATTTTCTGAACTCTTCCACAGTTAAGCCCATATCAGAAATAATACTTTTTAGAGTACGTCGTTTTATGATTTTTCCCCGATGTCCGGGAACTATAGTATGTCTTCCGTCCAATTTTCTTCGCCACACTTCGTGACTACCTTTAGCCTGTCTATAGAATTCAAACCCAGTCTTTTCTGAAGTACTCGTATAACCTGGGACCCTGTGACACTTGGGAACCTCTTTCCCATTTTACCTACTCTTCACCGCCATGGGGATACTGGAAGTTACTACTATGTCTCCCTGTAATACAGGAACCTTAGGCAATTCTTTATTTAATTCTTCATAGGAACTGAGTATTATTTTAATGGCATCTTCGATATTCTCCATAACTTCAGCATAGGTTTTTCCTTCCACATGACAGCCTGGTAGTATTGGGCACTCTGCGTAGTAACCACCTTCTTCCAAACACTCTACTATTATGGGATACATGTACTGTTGCATTTCTTGGTTCTCCTTTCTCTTTGAAAAATCAATATTATTTCCAAAACTACTTCCATTATCAGGGATTCCACCTTTTAAAGTGTAATTAAACATTGAAAATGCTATAGGGCTGATTATCTCACCATCTTTTAGACGCTTAAGGCGATTTTGATAGGCTACAAAGCATATTCAATATTTATTTTTACGTGTCAAATGTGGAATCCCTGATTATAGCCAAACCTCGGAAAACATCAATTTCCATCCCAAAATAAAGAGGGGTCGCATCTTGACATTTGACATTTTTAACTTTTTCTTTAACAACTTCTTATTCAACTCTTTATTAAAAATGTCGGTTTCTGTTGCTGCCACGGTGACTTTCAATGTCAAATGAGTGGTCATATGCTACCTGAGCCCCAACTGGAAGGGGCTATTAAATGACCTCCTACACATATATAAAAGAAATCCTCCATTTGTCTAAAAATCGGTAGTATCCCACGCGCACAAGAATACTTTCTTATTCAAACAAAAAATTCCGAACCTTCCGGTGATGACCTGAAAACCACTCTCTATTCTTTTTCTAAATATAGTTTTCCTTTTCCAGGTAGACAATGAAAGTCAAACTCGTTAAGTATGTCTCTTCCTAACAAGGAAGGTATTAGCAGAACCCTTTTCCGTGTTTCTTCGTCTACCTTTGATACATCATGAACCCCCACAAAGAGAGATAACTCCTGCTCATAAAATCCATCTTCAGTTTCAAACACAATTTTTGCATCTTCAATCAGGTAAGTCTCTATACTCCCTCCTATTCCGCTTATTCTTTTTTCATTCTTTTGAGTTTACCCCGTTAGAAAGCCCCGCCCTTTCTAACGGGGTAAAGGTCTTCCCCTACCATTTTATCTCACCGGGGAAGGGGGAGTTCGCTAGTAAAAAATTCTTTCCTGGTTCAATCGGGTAACCATTAAGCTATTAGAAGTAAAGAATTTTTCAAATTTTTTGCGGTTATTGAGTTAGCTCCCGACGACAGAGTCTATTTTCCTATAGTTAGTTGCTGTGAATAAACCATCCATGACAACTTCTACATCTTTCTTTTGAATAACTCTGGCGGCATCAAGAACTTCAATTTCCAGGGGTTGTCCCTGGGCGGAAATGTGCAAAATAACCCCCTCTGCCATATCCCGAGAATCCACCGGCTTCTCCTCGCTTAACTTAATAATAAGTATATCTGCATCAGGGGAGTTACCTTACAATTTTTGAATAATCTGACTCATCAATCTGGTCAGTTTCGGTTCCGCTCTGGCGGCTACTTTGAAGATAGTTTTTATATCCGCGGGCTTCAGGGCATCGGGAAGACACTCATCGGTTAGGCAGGATATTCCCAATACCCTCATTCCTGATTGGATAGCCACAATCACCTCCGGGACTGTGGACATACCCACGGCATCAGCCCCAATGAGTCGGAGGAAGCGGTATTCCGCTGCTGTCTCTAAGTTAGGACCGGTGACAGCTACATAGACTCCTTTCTGAACTTTTATCCTCTCTTCCCTGGCCACTTCCTCGGCAAGAGCAATCAATTTGCGGTCGTAGGGCTCGGACATATCCGGGAAGCGCGGACCCAGCCTTTCATCGTTAACCCCAATGAGAGGATTATCCCCCATAAGATTTATATGGTCGCTGATGAGCATCAAATCTCCCGCTTCAAAGAGAGGGTTCATTCCTCCCGCGGCATTGGAGATAATAAGGGTCTCCGCTCCCAAACATTTCATCACCCTGACCGGGAAGGTCACCTCTTCCATGGAGTAACCCTCATAACGGTGAAACCTCCCCTGCATAGCCAGCACCGATTTTCTTCCAATGGTTCCCAGGGCTAACTGTCCGGCATGGCCGATGACGGTGGAGGTGGGGAAAGCCGGAATTTGAGAGTAGGAAATAATCTCTTTATCCCCAATCTCATTGGCCAGGGCTCCCAGTCCCGTCCCTAAGATTATAGCCACTTTAGGCTTGACTTTGGTCCTGGACCTGATAAAATCAGCGGCCTTTTCTACCCTTTCCCTCAAATCAGCCATCGTTTCCATCCTGAGCTTACCCCCTCACCTTAATCCTCTCCCCCAGGGGAGAGGGAAGGGTAAGGGGTTTTAAGTTCCTTTGCCCTCTTGGCCGCGGCTCGGACGCCCTCGGCAAGAATGTCCTCAAGCCCTTTCTTCTTAAATACCTGGAGGGCCGCTTCCGTCGTTCCCCCGGGGGAAGCAACTGTATCTATTAAGGCAGAAAATTTCTCTCCCGTCTCCCTGGCCATCCTCACTGCTCCCAGGACAGTCTGGCTAACGAGTCTTTGCGCCAGAGCAGATGATAGCCCTTCTTTCACCCCCGCTTCCACCAGACTTTCCATAATCGTGAACATATAAGCAGGACCACTGCCGCTCAAGGCAGTTACCGCCTCCATCAGCTCTTCTGCAACTTCGA
>CAZUTJ010000116.1:0-4148 GCA_964622875.1 uncultured bacterium | reverse complement strand
AAAAATAAGAGTGAGATTGGCGGGTTGCTACCGCTTCTCGCAATGATGTGCTTTAGTGAATACTTCTCATAAATTAAACTCATGGGTTGGGTATCATGGGCAAATTTACAGAAAAAGTCAGCCGCCGCAGGCGGCCTAATTTAAAAGTAGGAATCCTTAGAAACCTTTTCTATTATCATTATTTTCCTCTCTGGAAGACTTTTTTTGAGGAATTAGGGGTAGAGGTGGTTGTTTCTTCACCCACCAATAAGAGGATCCTGGAGAGCGGCGTGAAGAAAGCGGTGGATGATGCCTGTCTGCCGGTGAAATTAACCTTCGGACATGCGCTGGATTTGGCCGACCGGGTAGATTATCTGTTTATCCCGCGCCTGGTAAGCATTGAGTCCGATGCTTTTACCTGTCCTAAACTCATCGGTCTTCCGGATATGATTAGAGCGAACCTAAACGGTCTTCCTCCCCTCCTGGATACCTGTTTCGACCTGAAGAAAGGGCGGAGCTTTTACCGGTCATTCCGGGAATTAGGAGGCAACTTTACCCGTAAATCCTCTCTCATCAAAAACGCTTTCCAGAGAGCTGAGATAAGGCAGAGAGAGTTCGAGAAAACTATGGAGAGAGGACTAACCCCCGGGGAAGCCCTCAAGGTTCTGGAAGAGCCGGCCTCTCCCGCTCCCAACAATCCTCACGGACCTCCGGCAAAGGGTTTAAAGATTGCCCTCATCGGTCATCCTTATAATCTCTATGATGATTATGTGAATATGGATTTGATCGCCAAGCTGCGACAGGGAGGTTGTCAGGTGATCACGGCGGAGATGCTTCCTTCAGGGGTTTTAGAGAAGGAGTCCTCGGCCTGGAGGGAAGATATCTTCTGGACTCTGGCCAGAAAGATGATGGGAGCCGCCTCCCATTTTTTTAATTCTAACAGTGTGGGCGGAGTTATTTCTTGTATCTCTTTTGAATGTGGGCCGAATTCTCTGCTTCAGGTTCTCATTGAGGAAGAGGCCAGGAAACACCGAGAGATTCCTTATATGTCCCTTATCCTCGATGAGCATACGGGCGAGGCCGGGATGATAACCAGGATAGAAGCTTTTCTGGATATGGTCAGGAGGAAGAAACCCCGGAAAGTGCAGAGAAAAAACTTATAGGACGCAGATAAACGCCGATTTAGGGGATTAAAAAAATTAAAAAACTTTAACCACAGATTACCCAGATTAAAATTTAAGAATCAAAAAAATAAAAAGATTAAGTCTAATTCTTTTCTGTGCAAATCTGGTGTAATCTTGTGGTTTATGCTTTATGTTTTGTTTTTCAAAAAATTATCTGTATTTATCTCAAGAAAATCTGCGTCCAAAAAGGTTTTTAAGTATTTTCTCTGTACTCTCTGTGGTTATGAAGTTTGAACTGGAGGTACTAAAAAGATGCAAGGTTGCCTGGGGATTGATGTCGGGTCGGTGACTACGAAGATGGTAATTCTTGATGAGAAGAACGAGGTAGTAATCCATAACTATTTGAGGACAGAGGGCAATCCGGTTAAGGCCGTTCAGGAAGGATTGAAAGATATAGAGGAGAGGATGGACCCTCTGACCGGGATACAAGCGGTAGGGACGACGGGAAGTGGTCGCTACTTAGCGGGAGTCCTGGTAGGAGCCGATACCATTAAGAATGAGATCACCGCTCATGCCGTGGCCGCTACCGGCTTTATCCCGGAGGCCCGGACAGTATTTGAGATTGGAGGACAGGACTCTAAAATTATCATCATCCGGGATGAAGTGGTGGTTGATTTTGCCATGAATACTGTCTGTGCCGCAGGCACCGGTTCTTTCCTCGATCACCAGGCCGCCCGGCTTAATCTTCCCATAGAGAAATTTGGAGAATATGCCCTCCGGTCTCGCCATCCGGTGCGCATAGCCGGACGCTGCACGGTATTTGCGGAGAGCGATATGGTTCACAAGCAGCAGACCGGTCATAATCGGAAAGATATAATCGCCGGACTCTGCCAGGCTCTGGTGCGCAATTATCTCAATAATGTGGCCAAGGGCAAAGAACTCCTCTCTCCCTTTCTCTTCCAGGGAGGAGTAGCGGCCAATCAGGGAATTAAGGCCGCCTTTGAGAGGGAACTGGAGAACAAAGTCATTGTCCCCCCCTACCATGTAGTCATGGGGGCTATCGGGGCCGCTATTTTAGCCCGGGAAGAGATTTCCTCCCAGGGAGAAAAAACCGGATTTAAGGGCTTCGAGGTAGCCGGAGCCGATTATCGAACGAGTAGCTTTAAGTGCGGCGACTGTGCTAATTTTTGTGAAGTAGTCCAAATTTCCTTAAGTGATGAGCCCATCTCCCGCTGGGGAAGTCGCTGCCGCAAATGGGAACTGTAAACCGGGAACGAGAACAGAAAGAGGAGAACAAGTGATACCTTTAAAGTCAGATAATCCCACTCTTGCTTTCCCCCTCATCACCCTCTGGCTAATTCTGGCCGCGGTTCTGATTTTCGCCTATCAGCTTTCTCCGCCGGCTCGGGATAACCATTTTACGGAGAAACTCGGAGCTACTCCTTCCCGGATTGTTTCCCGGCCCTTTAAACCGATTGTTTATCGGGGAGCGGAGCGGAGGCTTATCCTTCCGGCCGCGGCCACTTTGATTACCTCTATGTTCCTGCATGGCTCTCTTTCCCATATCATTTTCAATATGCTTTTTCTCTGGATATTTGGTCCCAATGTGGAGGATAAAGTGGGTCGCTGGCGCTTTATTTTCTTCTACCTCCTCACCGGCGTGATAGGCACTTTAACTCATATCGCTGCTGAGCCCCGTTCAATGGTGCCCCTTATCGGAGCCAGCGGAGCCATCGCCGGTATTATGGGAGCCTATCTAATGCTCTTTCCCCGGGCGAAAATACTCTGCCTCTTTTTTATCTGGATAATTCCCCGCTTCATTCGTCTTCCGGCGATCATTTTCCTGGGATTATGGATCGCTCTCCAGTTCTGGAATGCCCACACCATCTCCCCGGATATGAGCGCGGTAGCCTGGTTCGCTCACATCGGAGGATTTCTCTCCGGCTTCCTCCTTATTCGCCTTTTTATTAAAAGAGAAGACCGGCTTGAGGAACGAGCTAATGCCTATTAAAGACTTCATTATCTTTTTAGCAGCCATTGCCGTGATCATCAAAAGTGCCGACCTGTTCACCAGCGGGGCCTCCGGATTGGCTCAGGCTTTGAGGATTCCCCGGATGATTATCGGACTTACCCTGATCAGTTTAGCTACTTCAGCGCCTGAATTTGCCGTATCTACTATTTCTGCATATATGGGTGAGGGCGGGCTCGCCCTGGGGAATGCCCTGGGCTCCTGCATTGCTAATATCGGTCTGGTCTTGGGCCTGGCGGCTATGGTCCGGGCTATCCATTTCCAGCCCCGGTTAATAAAGTTAGAGTTAAAATTCCTTATCGGCATAACCATATTGCTTTTTCTCTTAATGCTTGACTTTTGGAGAGGGCCGGACATCCTTGAGGGAGGAACCCTAAGTTTTGGGGATGGACTTCTCCTTAGCCTTTTGCTTGTCGGCTCTTTCCTCTATATCGTGAGGAGGGAGCTGAGGATAAGAAAAAAGGCAGTTAACGACAGCGACCCTCCTCCTTTGAGTACAAAAAAAGACCTCCTCAAATTCTTAATCGGAGCCGGGGGAGTAATCGCCTCGGCAAAATATGGGATTATTCCCAGCGGCTTGAACATCGCTCGCTTCCTGGAAGTTCCCGAGATAGTTATCGGCCTTTTTATGGTAGCGGTAGGAACCTCACTCCCGGAATTATTTACCGTTCTGGTGGCCGCCTTCAAGAAAATGGGGGGCCTGGCCGCCGGAACCATAATCGGCTCTAATATCGTCAACATCCTCTGGGTCCTGGGCACCGCTTCCCTCGTCAGCCCTCTATCTATAGATAGCCAGACTCTTCAAGTAACTATGCCGGTAATGTTATCCTTTACTCTAATTATGCTTCTTTTTGCCCGCAGCGGTTGGCGTCTGGTTCGCTGGGAGGGGGCTTTTTTGTTCCTGATTTATTCAGTTTATCTTGCTTATCTCTTTAAATTTGCTTATTAAGGTTAGGCGTCGCGACGGGAGTCACGACGCTACCGGAGATAATCCGTAGCGTCGCCACTCCTGTGGC
>CAZUTJ010000115.1:0-4176 GCA_964622875.1 uncultured bacterium | reverse complement strand
CCTGACCAGGAGCTAGAGCGAACTGGGACCGCTGGCGCGTTCCCAGTCGCTGAGCTTGGACGTTAGAACAAAAATAACAAAATTTACTCTTGTATATACAACAGTATGATGGTATAATTAACCGATGCCTGATATCAGATGGAATTTATTAAAAAGTGAAAGTCTTAAAAGAACTCGAGGAGCCTCTTTTGAAGATATTCTTCAAGGAAAACTAATTGCCATTAGGAAACATCCTTCAAAAAATATCAAAATATCATGCTTTTTGAATATAAGCGCTATATATAGATCGTTCCGTATGTTATAAGCAAGAGTGGAGACATTTTCTTAAAAACATTATTCCCATCCCGGAAATATACAAAAATGTACAAGGAGGGTAAATTATGAGGAAAGTCAAATTAACAAAAAGTGAAAAAGGGATTGAGGACGCGTTAATGCAAGGTGAATATATCGATATTGACAAGAATGAATTCAAAAATATCGCTCAAGTTATTGCCTCCCGGAAAAAAGACTCTGTGCTTAATATCCGGGTAAATGGCGAGGATTTAAAACTTATTAAAAAGAAAGCTCAGCAATTTGGTATACGATATCAAACATTTATTTCAGAATTACTTCATAGAATAGCTCATGGTTAAAAATATTCAATGTTCTATCAAATCAATAAGCTGAGTAGGAGAAAGCGGTTGAGATAAAAGATAATTGAGAGGTGATAAAAAAGGAAACAGAGAAATATGGTATACAAAAACGATTGGCTGGAAGCCCAGGAGCGGCTGAAAGCCTGGTGGCAGGGAGAAATTATTGACCGGCCGGTAATACAGGTTATGGCTCCACGGAAAGCGGTAAAGGCAGATTCTCTATGGACCGGTTGGAACTTAGCCCATAATCTGGAGGCGCCGGAGATAGCTATCCATGAATTTGAAAAGTATTGCCGGCAGACCTATTTTGGGGGAGAGTCTTTTCCCAATTTGTGGATTAATCTGGGGCCGGGTATTATGGCGGCTTATCTAGGGGCCGAACCGAAAATCAAAGAAGATACGGTTTGGTTTGAAACGCCGCAAGAATGGGATGAGATTTTCCCGCCGGCAAAATTTGCTCCGGACAATAAATGGTGGGACATTACCAGGAACCTTGTTTCCCAGGCCACTCAGATGAGTGAGGGTAAGTTTTTTGTGGGGATGACTGATTTAGGAGGGAGCCTGGATATTGCCGCCTCTTTGCGGGGAGCCCAGACATTAATTTTTGATTTAATGGATTGTCCGGATAAGGTAAAAAAATTATTGGAGCTTATAAATCAGCTCTGGTTTAGATACTACGAGGAACTTAATCAGATTATGGAGAAAGAAATGCAAGGGACTTCTGCCTGGATGGGTATCTGGTCACCTTTAAAATGGTATCCTCTGCAAAGCGACTTTTCGGCTATGATTTCTCCGGGAATGTTTGAAAAATTTGTCCGGCCCTATCTTCAAGAACAATGCCGTTGGCTGGATCACAGCATTTATCATTGGGACGGTCCAGGACAGATTCCCCATCTGGACTTGCTGTTAGACATCCCGGAATTAGACGGTATTCAGTGGACACCGGGTGAGGGTGTCCCTGGGGTAGGTTCTCCCCAATGGTTTCCGTTGTATAAACGGATACAGGATAAAGGCAAGTTGCTGATTTTGTTAGGTGTGCCCAGGAAAGATATAGAGCCGCTAATGCGAGAGCTTTCTCCTCAGGGACTGCTTATGAGCACCTCCTGCGATTCAGAAGAAGAGGCTGAAGATTTATTGCGCCACGCCGCTGCCTGGACCAGGATATGACTTTAGGAAAAAAGAAAAAAGGGGACAGGTTCATTTTTTTCTGGTCAAAAAAGGACAGTTCATTGGTTAGGGTTACCAAAAAATGAACCTGTCCCCTTTTTTCTTTTTCCCTTACTTTTTCCTTCAGCCTCGGGGATGGTATTTGGCGTGGATTCTCTTTAGTCTTTCCCGGTCCACATGGGTGTAGATCTGGGTGGTAGAGATGTCGCTGTGCCCGAGCATCTCCTGCACTGACCTTAGGTCGGCTCCCCCTTGAAGAAGGTGGGTAGCGAAGGAATGGCGCAGGGTATGGGGAGTAATTTTTTTTTCTAATCTCGTCTTCCGGGCATGCTTTTTAACCAGCTTCCACAATCCTTGCCGGGTAAATCCTTTTCCCAGTCTGGTTAGGAAGATGGGGCTAATTCCCTCCCTTTTTACTAACTCCGGTCTCACCTTTTCCAGATATTTTTTCAGCCGGAGGAGGGCTTCTTTCCCGAAGGGGACGATTCTTTCTTTGGAGCCTTTTCCGAAACAGCGGATGTAGCCAAACTCCAGGTTGAGATCGGCTGGTTTCAGGGAAATAAGCTCGGAGACTCTCATTCCGGTAGCGTAGAGGAACTCCAGGATAGCTCTGTCCCGGAGGCCGGCGGGAGACCTATCCGGTCTTTTCAGGAGTTTGTTCACTTCAGAGACGGTTAGGACATCAGGCACTTTGGTCCAGGCCCAGGCCGAGGTCATCCCCGACTGCATGTTCGCCGTGGGGTCTTCCTTGACATGTCCTTCGCTGACTAAGAAACGGTGAAACATTTTGATAGCTACCAGATTTCTGGAGATGGAGAGCGGGGATAGGCCGCGTTCCTGCGACTGCCCTCTCTTTTTTAATCCCATCAAGTAACTCATTATCTCCTGGCGATGACTTTTTTCTAAGGAGTCGATCCCCTGCCTTTCCAGGAATTTCAAATATTTAGACAGGTCTCTCCCGTAAGCCTTAATAGTATTCTCGGCTAATCCTCTCTCCACCCTCAGATAACTCAGGAATTGGTCTAAATGTGGTTGCATGCCCGTCCCCAGTATAAACAACCACCCCTCACCTTAATCCTCTCCCCTGAAGGGAGAGGGAAGGGAGTTTTATTCTTGGCCCTGTCGCTTCTTCAGTTCTTGCAGATATTTGAGATCCTCTAAATCCCGGGGTCTTTTCGCGGATTCTTTCATTTTGATAAGGTTGTCAAGACTGGCAAAAAAAACCGGTGTATCCCCATAAAAATCCTGAACCTTGTCCCTCCAGACTTTTTCGAAGGTTATCCCGGTCACGAACGGGTGAATGTCAGTTTCCACCAAATACTGTCGTATAAGCAATTTTTTTGTTAGGAGGTCATTAATACTAATGTCAGTCACATCGTAACCGAATTGTTTAAGAGCTCTTAGTATGCGCCGAGCATTATCTTTTTCCGGCCTGATAAATATGTCTAGATCAAGCGTTGCTCTTGAGTAGCCATACACTGGAAAAGCTGAAGCCCCAATTATGACAAACTCAACCGTATTTTCTTTTAATAACTTCAACAGGTTTTCGATATTCATGTCGGATAAGCATTCTTTTGATCTCATCAGATTTCTGAATCATCATCTGGAAACGTTCTTTCGTTGATAAGGAAAGAAGATAATCCAACTCAAAAGTGCGCTCACGTTCCTCATCATGAGAACTTAATTTTAAGATGGGGCTCATTATTACTCCTTCATACTAATATACTACCATAGATGGTGGGTTATGGCAATAAAAATTGTAGCTACATAAAATCTTCTTATCTCAAAGCGGGTCAGGGCTTAGCCTGACTTCGGAAGATGTAGCCCAGGAGTTTGTAGATGAGTTTAGCGGCTAAGAAATCGGGGGCGATATTCCCCGGTTGGGGAGAGAGTTCCATTAAGTCGAAGCTGACGATTCTTTTCTTTTCCGTAAGTTGGCGAAGGAAGTAGAGAATTTCATACCAGCCCAGCCCTCCCGGCTCCGGCGTGCCCACAGCGGGCATAATGCCCGGGTCGAGAACATCGAGATCAAAGGTGAGATAAACATGGGGGGGGAAGGAAGAGATGATTTCGGTTATCCCATCTCTGCGGTCAACAACCCGGGAGGCTTCTCGGTAAACAGCCTCGGTTATCTCTTCCGGGGAGAGGGCTTTTCCTGGTGTCTTCCCACCCCTTTGGTGAGGAATATTTGCCGGGGAACCACTTTTACGCCCCCGCCTTCTTCAAACGTTTTTTCGCCTTTTTCTCTTTCTTGCTCAGTGCAGCTTTCTTTTTGATTTCGTGGCCAGTCTTATCCATTTTTCTAGACATAAGGCTAAGCCTTCCTAACCCGAACAAGTCGGAATTAAAAATTTCAAAATCCAAATGCCAAATAAAA
>CAZUTJ010000114.1:0-4204 GCA_964622875.1 uncultured bacterium | reverse complement strand
AGGACACAGATTATTACCAGATTAATAAGAATCAAAGAAAGCAAAAAGATTAAACCTTAATTCTTTTTCTGTGTAAATCTGGTGAAATCTTGTGGTTTATATTTTATCCTCAAGGTTTTCCTCTGCGACCTTTGTGTCTTTGTGCCTCTGTGGTAAAAGTTCTTTCGTTTTTAATTTAAAAAAAGGAGGTAGCCTGAACATGGAGGAACTCAAAGAAAGTAAAGAGCAAGAGAGGGGAGAGGAAAAGTTAGGGATGTTAGAGGAGGTAAAACCGGAAATCGCTGAGGAAGAAGAGATGCCTGCGGATATGAACAGCTTTTACGAGGAGAGTTTCCGGAGCATCGCTGAAGGAGAGGTAGCCAAGGGAAAGGTAATTGAAATTAGGGGGACGGATGTTTTGGTGGATATCGGCTTCAAATCAGAGGGAGTTGTTCCGCTGAGAGAGTTTGAGAAGCCCTCCCAGGTTAAAGTCGGAGACGAGGTCCGCGTTCTCTTAGAAGCAATTGAAGATCAGGAGGGGAGAATAGTTCTGTCTAAGTGGAAGGCAGATAGACTGAAGGACTGGGAAGAAGTAACCACTGCCTGCAAGAATGGAAAAATTATCGAGGGAAAAATAACCCAACAAATCAAAGGCGGATTCAATGTGAATCTGGGAGGAGTAGAGGCCTTTCTGCCTGCTTCCCAGGTAGCGGTTCGTCCCAGCGGCGATCCCAGACGCTTCCTGGGGCAGAAACTTCCCTTTAAGGTTATCAAGATGAATAAGCGCCGCCGCAATGTGGTTATCTCCCATCGATTAGTTCGGGAAGAAGAGGATAAACAAAGCCGGAATAAATTCTTAGCAGAAGTGGAAAAAGGACAACTGCGCCAGGGGACAGTAAAGAATATTGCTGATTTTGGCGCCTTCGTTGACCTGGGAGGAATAGACGGGCTTCTCCACATAACGGATATTTCCTGGGGACGGGTTTCCCATCCCTCCGAGGTTTTAGCCATAGGCGATAAAATTGAGGTGGTTATCCTGGGTTTTGACAAGGAGAGAGAGAGGATCTCCCTGGGACTGAAACAGAAAACCCCCAGCCCCTGGCAAAAGGCGGAGGAAAGGTATCCGCCGGGCTTGAAGGTAAAAGGAAAGGTGGTTAATATTACTTCTTACGGGGCTTTTGTCCAATTAGAAGAGGGAATGGAGGGATTGCTGCATATCTCCGAAATGTCCTGGACCCGCCACCTTAACCATCCTTCCGAAATGCTGGCTATAGGGGATATCATTGAGGTAGCCGTTCTTAATATAGAGGAGGAGAAAAAGAAAGTTTCTCTGGGAATGAAGCAGGTGGAGGAAAATCCCTGGCTCCAGGTGGAAAAGAAATATCCGTCGGGAACGAAAATTGAGGGACGTATACGTAATATTACTGATTACGGCGCCTTCATCGAATTAGAAGAGGGGATAGACGGCCTGATCCATGTTTCCGATATGTCCTGGAGCGGTCGGGTGGGTCATCCCTCGGAGATCGTTAAGAAAGGAGAGAAGGTGGAAGCAATAATCCTGGCTGTTGACCCGGAGAACAAAAAAATATCTCTGGGAATAAAGCAACTGGTGCTTGATCCCTGGCCAACGATAGAGGAAAGATACCAGCCGGATCAGTTGGTCAAGGGGAAAATCACCAAGCTCACCAGCTTTGGAGCCTTCGTAGAGTTAGAGCCGGGGGTAGAAGGGTTAGTTCATATCTCCGAGCTATCTCAGGAATCTATCTCCAAGCCGGAGGAGGTAGTTTCCCCCGATCAGGAAGTAACCGCTAAAGTAATCAGAGTTAGCGCCGGGGAAAGACGAATAGGGTTAAGTCTTAAGGATATAGAGGAGGAGAAAAAATGAAAAAGGGAATTAGTCAGTGGGCGTTTCCGGTTTCCATGAAGCTGGAAGAATGTATGGGTCAGGCTCGGGAGGCGGGATTTGAAGGGATAGAAGTGGCTATCGCTGAGGAAGGAGAGATAAGCTTAGAGTCCACTAAAGGCGATATGGAGAAAGTTGTCGCCTCAAGTCGGAGAATAGGGATAGAATTGACCAGCCTGGCCACGGGATTGTTCTGGGATTACTCCCTGACTGATGAAAAGAGGGAGGTGAGGGAAAAGGCTAAAGGTATTGTGAGCAAAATGTTGGAGTTGGCTTCCGGCCTCAATGTTGATACTATCCTGGTGGTCCCGGGAGCAGTAGATGTTTTCTTCAAACCCGAGGGGAAAAAGGTTAGCTATGAAGTTGCTTATGAGAGAGCCCAGGAGGCTTTGAAGGAATTGGCCGGGACAGTGGAAGAATATAAGGTAAATATTGGGGTAGAGAATGTCTGGAATAAGTTCCTCCTCAGCCCTCTGGAGATGAGAAATTTCCTTGATGAAATAGGAAGTGATTATGTGGGAGCTTATTTTGATGTAGGCAATGTCCTGGTCAGCGGCTATCCGGAACAGTGGATAAGGATCCTGGGCAGGAGGATAAAGAAGGTCCACTTTAAGGATTTCAAGACGGACATAGGCAACGCCTCCGGCTTCGTTGACTTATTAGCGGGAAATGTTAACTGGCCGGAAGTAATCAAGGCCTTCGGGGAGATTGGCTATAATGGCTATGCTATTGCTGAGCTTTTTCCTTATAGTTGCCATCCCGAGGCCTTGATTGACAACACTTCCCGGAGTATGGACCTGATATTAGGGAAAGGGAGTGCCATTCAATAAAAAATGAAAAAGATTAAGAATTAAGAAATTAAAAATATTTACCACGAAGAACACGAAGTAAGCTTTGGTAAATGGTAAGAGGCATTTAAGTTCGTGCCTAGAAATTTCCTTTTTAACCACAAGATTACACCGGATTAACACAGATAAAATTCATCTAACTACTGAAGAAGAATTTTAAAATATTTAGTGCTTAAAATAATTTTTGAATCTGGTGAAAATCTGTGGTTTCATAATTTTTATTATTCTTCGTGGGCTTCGTGAACTTCGTGGTAAAAAAATAGGAGAAAAAATCATGGTAAAGGTGGGCTTAATCGGGTTGGGTTTTATGGGTCGGATGCACCTGGAGAATTACCGGAAGCAGGCGCAAGCTAAAATCGTGGCCGTGTCGGATACTATCCCTGAGAGGCTAAAGGGCGACCTTAGCGGAGGAGGGAATATCCCTACCGGGGAGGATATATTTGACTTCAGCGGTATGCGCACTTATGAGAAGGCAGAGGAGTTGATTGCTGATAAAGAGGTGGACCTGGTGGATATTTGTCTGCCTACGCATCTTCACGCCGAGTTTACCATCAAGGCCCTGAAAGAGGGCAAGCATGTTCTCTGCGAGAAACCGATGGCCGGCAGCCTGGAGGAGTGCGATTCGATGATCGAGGTCGCTGAAAGGGCCGGGAGGAAGCTGATGATTGGGCAGTGTCTCCGCTTCTGGCCGGAATATGAGGTGCTTAAGGACTATACGGAGAATGGTAAGCTGGGGAAGCTCGTTAGTCTCTTCTGTTTCCGGGGAGGGGGGACACCTATCTGGTCGGCAGGTAACTGGATTCTTCAGAAGGGGAAGAGCGGCGGCGCCCTCCTTGACCAGCATATTCACGATATTGATACCATCAACTTTCTTCTAGGACTTCCGGAGAGCGTTTCTTCTCAGGGAAGGAACATAATAAAAGGAAGTGGCCTCGATGTCGTTTCTACTAACTATTATTATCCGGACGGCCCGGTGATCAATGCCCTGGACAACTGGGTTCTCAATGGGGATTTTGGGTTCAGCATGACCTATTTAGCTAGTTTTGAAAAAGGGAATATTGTCTTCGATACCCGGTTAAATCCAACTATAAAGGTTAACCCGGATGAGGGCAAGGGGTTTACTCCGGAGTTACCTTCAGGCGATGGTTACTCTCGGGAGATAGACTATTTTCTCCGGTGCATCCTTGATGATAAACCCGTTGAAAGAGTCCCTCCTCAATCAGCTCGCAATTCCGTTCGTATAGCTCTGGCGGAAATGAAATCGATTGCGGAAAATCGTCCGGTAAGATTAAGTGAGATATAATTAGGGCGCCACCAAAGAGCCGCTCTTAGGTTCAAAGTTCCGGGGTTCACGGTTCAAGGTTAGAAAAAGATGAACAATTGCTGAGCGCAGCGAGGCCTATTTTAAATGTCTAGGAATTTCAATCCCTTGCCGATTATCTAAGTTAAAACTTAGATTACGAGGTATAAATGA
>CAZUTJ010000113.1:0-4217 GCA_964622875.1 uncultured bacterium | reverse complement strand
ACCAGTTCATAGTCCCCAATCTTCACCCGGAAGAATTCTTCCAGGTAGAGAACTTCATTGGGCTCTATCCGGGCCTTTTCATAGTAGGCCTCTAAGAGGCCTCGGCCCTCCTCCCGGAATTTTTCCTCCTCTTCCTTATCCTTGTAAGCGGTAGAGAGCCAGTTCTGCTCATAAATGGCCAGTAAATCCTCTAAGCCGGCTTGCTGGGGGTCAAAATCTCTATGATAATCTCTTAAAGTATTATGGATGGTAGAGCCAAAGTCCAGATAAGGGCTGGGCCGGGTGGGAAGCTTCTCGATATACTGGTACTTATACTTTAAGGGGCACTGACTGTAGGCGCTCATCTTAGAATAGCTTATCCTCACCCCTCCCCGGAGCAAAAGAGCGCTGATGAACTTCCCCAGGAGGGGAATTATCTTTTCCAGGCGAATCATCATCCTCGCTTCCTTTAGACAAGATAGCCCTCCCTGTGGTCGGGAGTGAACAGTGAACAGTTTACAGTGGACAGTGAAAATCCAAGTATTATTGAAAATCCTGGACCTCAAGATAGCCACCACGGATTAGAAGGATTAGACGGATTAAGACCATTAAAAATATTCGGTAAAACCATTCACTTTTTCTATTTCCTCCCCTTTGCCTGTGCCCGCCTGTGCCCTTTAGGGTATTAGGGTAATGGGGGAGAGGGATTTAATAACAGGTTTACCAAATATTTACCTTCGCTTTAATCCGTCTAATCCGTCAAATCCGTGGTTAAGAAAGAATTTGCTTTTTTGTATATGCTCTAACTATACCGGGTGAATGTTACCGGATGATTACCGGAATGTTAAGATTTGGTTAAATTTTCGCTAATCGTTCACGGGGTGGTGCGTCAACAAGTATCTCCCCCTTTCCTAAAAGGGGATTGAGGGGGATTTGCAATACGAACGTAACCCGGGTGCTCGGAAATCCCCCCTAACCCCCCTTTGCCAAGGGGGGACACATGAAAGTCGTGAACGGTTACTCACTTTCTTTCTCAAATCTTCACGAAAACTTAACATTCCGGTAACATTCCTGTAATAATCTTCAGATATACTCTGAGCAATTAAATAAAGTAACCGTTCGCGGAACGTTGAAGTTGGAAATTTGGCCTTCATGTTTTTGCGCTGTTGATGAACGTATTCAATGCTCCCTAATTTCCAGCCGTTCACGGCTACAAGTATCTAGACATTTTATTCTGAATTCTGACTCCTGAATTCTGAATTCCGTGAACGGTTATTAAATAATTTGTAAAAGCTCAGTAAACTCCGTGTCATTACGAGTTATCGAATTCCTGGCCACAATGTCATTCCGGGCCCGGTGCTAAATTCATTTCCGTATTGACAATGTCATTCCGAACTCGTTTCGGAATCTCAAATAGATGCTGAAACAAGTTCAGCATGACAACGGTGTTAACTGAATACTTACAATAATTTATCTGAAATTTGCCAAATTACAGTTATACTTATAAGGAGGATAAAATAGATGGGAATAAAATCTACTGAAGCCATTCTCTCGGAGAGTGGGCTGGTACCTTCGGAAAAGATGCTTACGGCCAAAAGAGAGGCGGTTAAGCAGGGCCTCTCCCTTATGGATGCTCTGGTCAAGTTAGGGATAGTCAGCGAAGAAGAGCTGGCTCATACTCTGGCCGCGGAGGAGAACTTGCCTTGTGTAAGGATAGAAGATTATACCATAGACCCGAAGGCGCTGGCTCTTATCGATAAGGAGGTAGCCAGAAGGTTCACCCTCTTTCCCCTCTCTCTCGCTAACAATACTCTTACCATTGCTCTGGCCACCCCGGGAGATACGGTGGCTATTAATGAGGCCGCCCGAGCCGCTGGCGGAATTAACATTGATGTGGTCGTGGCCACAAAGACGGTAATTCACCAGGGGATAGATGAACACTATGAAACAAAAAGCGAGATTCAGGAGTTAATTGATACTATGGACCCGGGGAAGGTTCTTGAGTTTGGAGGGGAAGGGGAAACATCATCTTCTATAATAAAGCTTGTTGACCTTATCTTTGCTCATGGAGCCAGGGAGCGTGCCTCAGACATATTTATAGAACCTGATGAGCTTCATCTGGAAATCAGGTATCGGGTAGATGGGATCATCGCTCGCGTGGCTACAGCTCCCATGGCTTTATTTCCGGCTATCTCCTCCCGGATAAAGATAATGTCTCTGCTTGATGTGGCCGAGAAAAGACTCTCCCAGGATGGCCGGCTATCCTTTAAAGCGGCCCATAAAGAGCTAGATGTGAGAGTGGGTATTTTCCCCACCGTCTTTGGTGAAAATATAGTCATGAGATTGCTGGAGAAATCGGCTATCTTCATCGGACGAAAAGAGCTGGGATTTTCCCCCGCCATCGAGAAGAGACTTAATGCCCTTATCAGCCGCCCTTATGGGATGCTCGTGGTAACCGGGCCCGTGGGCAGCGGGAAAACTACCACTCTTTATTCTATCCTCAATGAGCTGGCTGATGAGACCAAAAATACCCTCACTATTGAAGACCCGGTGGAATATAATGTTACTAATGTGAGGCAATCTCAGGTCAATAGAAAGATTGGGCATACTTTTCCGGCGGCGCTGCGCTCCATGTTGAGGCAGGCCCCTGATATAATTATGGTAGGGGAGATGCGCGATAGCGAGACCGCGGCCTTAGCTACAGAAGCGGCTCTTACCGGACAACTGGTGCTCACTACCCTGCACACCAACGATGCCCCCTCGACAATTATGAGGCTCATTGATATGGGAGTGGAGCCCTATCTTCTCTCTTCTACTCTCATTGGAGTCATATCCCAGCGACTGGTAAGGAAAATATGTAAAAATTGTCGAGCGGAAGTCAAAACACCGGCCTTAGTACGAAAAAAACTGGGACTGAAAGAAGATCTAAAAACCTACCAGGGAAAAGGATGTCGAACCTGCCAAAAAAAAGGATACAAAGGCCGTATCGGCGTATTTGAGGTGCTTATTATGACCGGGGAAATTGAGGAGGCCATTCTTACCCGGGTAACCTCAGCCCGGATGAAAAAGATAGCTATCCAGAGTGGGATGCAGCCTCTGATAGAGGATGGAAGGGAAAAGGTAGCCGCCGGTATTACCACCGTGGAAGAGTTATTAAGGGTAACGGTAGTAGAGGAAGAGCATGCCTAAATTTAAGTATTTTTCCCGGGATTGGTTGGGTCGGGCCGTGAAGGGAGAGATGGTGACGATATTACCCGAGGAAGTAGCCTCCCAGCTCCGTGAGGAGGGACAAGCTGCTGTCCGCATAGAAGAGCATCTCCCCCCCCGGACTATCAAGGGATTCGTCAGAAAGGGGCGGGTGAAACTGGCTGAGCTGGTTGCCTACACCAAGCAATTAGCTACGCTCATCAAGGCCGGGCTACCTCTTACCTCGGCTCTGGAAGGAATGCGAAAAGAAACCGGTAATCCCGAGCTTAAACGGGTCACTTCGGCCATCATAAATAGTATTTCTGCCGGGGCTACCTTGACGGAAAGCTTTCAGCAACAGGCCGCCCACCTCTTCTCAGGCGTATACATAAATATGATTCAGGTAGGCGAGGAGAGTGGGCGGCTAGCCGAGATGCTGGAGAGAGTTGCCGAGATGACCGAGCACGACTTTGCCTCTCGGGCCAAGGTTAAGTCCGCCCTGCGCTATCCGCTTATTGTTGTCTCGGCTATGATTCTGGCCTTTATTGTTCTGGTAAGCTTTGTTATTCCTCGTTTTGTGGAGCTTTTTATAGGTTTTGGGGTCGAGCCTCCCCTGCCTACGAGGATTCTTATTGGCATTAATCACCTGGGTCAGCAATATGGCCTCCTGGCGCTGATGGGGATGGCGGTGGTGATCCTGGGACTTGTTTTTTTAAGTAAAACCAGAAAAGGAAGGTCTATTCTGGACATCCTCAAGCTGCAACTCCCGGTCTTTGGCCCTATTTTCCTGGCGGCTACCCTGGCTAGATTATGCCGACTCTTTGGATTGCTTGTTCAAAGCGGTGTCCCCCTCATTCGCACTCTCACTTACTTAAAAGGCACTATGGACAATTCCGTATTCTCTGACCTCGTAGAGCAGACCCGGAGAGCGGTGGAAGGAGGGGAATCAGTCTCCTCGCAGTTTAAAACTTGTCCTTTTATGCCTTCTCTGGTGCCTCATATGCTCGCGGTAGGAGAGACCACCGGCAAATTAGAGGGGATGCTTTATCACT
>CAZUTJ010000112.1:0-4330 GCA_964622875.1 uncultured bacterium | reverse complement strand
AATGGTTACAGTTCTTTATATATACGCCCTTTATGGTAGAGAAATCTGCTGAATTTCATTTCTGCCGGGCTCATATAATTACCGGTAGATAGTAGGAACCTTTTTGTCTCATTATAATGGTTTCTAATCTATTGATAACACAAATGTTCCAGTTGTCAATGATCCCTTTTTTACTGGCAGTTTACTGTATCAAATTGCAGAAGAGCCGTATTTATTTCCATTATTTTTGCATCCGGTATTATTTCATTTATTAAATGGGCACTTTCGGGGTGGCAGGTGAAGTAAAAAATTTGATTGGTTTTTGTTAGCTCTTTGACCGCCTGGCAGGTGACCTGGAATCTTTGGGGATCGAAATTTACCAGAATATCATCAAAAACAATAGGCAGAGACTCGCCCCTCCTGTTAAATTCACAAATAAAACCAAATCTTAAGGATAGATAAAGTTGTTCTGCAGTCCCTCTGCTAAGATCTTGAATATCTTTCATTCTGCCATACCTATCCTGGATATAGATTTTTAGTTCGCCTAACGGGGCATAAATCCGGGCATAGCGGCCCTGGGTTATTTTGGAAAAGAACGCTTGTGCTTCTTTGATAACTCCCTGCCACTCCTTTTCGTATCTTTCCATAGCCTTCTTCATAATGGCTCTGGCTAAAACCAACGCTGACCATTCCTCAGACTTCTTCTTCAATTTTTGTATTTTTACCGCTTTTTCTAGACGTAAAGAGGAGCCTTCCTGGTGCCGTTCCATCTGCTCAATTTCTTTGAGAATGCCGCCTCGTCTTTCCCGAAGTTGGGAAAGATTGTTTTCTCTCTTTTCCAGTCCATCTTTTTGCTGCCTTTCTTTTTCTCTTAGACCTTCCAGAGTTGCTTCCGCTAACTCCCGGACAAAATCAGCATATAATTTCCCATCCCCGCTAATTCTTTTGATATTTTGCTCTCCCTGGATAATTTTAACCCTTAGCTCATTGCTTTTTTCCCAGTCTTTGGCCTTTTCTATAAATTCAGTCTCAGATTCAGCAAAACCCTGAGCTAAGAGCCGGGAAACAATTCCCTCCTGTTTCTCCAGCTTCTCTTGGAGGTACCGAAATTCCCGCCTTAGGTTCTCTTCATCCCGACCCAGTTGTTTCCAGATGAGGCTATCACCTCTTGCCTGCTCAAATTCTTTGGTTATTTTCTCTAACTCTACGAGAACATTTACTTTTTCTTTCTTTCTGTCGCCTTCTTTTAGAAGAGAAAAAACTTGGGCGGCATACTTTTCCCGGAATTCTTCAATGGCCTCAATGCGGGTCTTAATTTCCTCAATTGATTTTTTCTTTTCCCGAGAAGTTTTAATTGTAGCCCCGACCTCAAGTGCTCCTTCCGGTGTCAGTTGCACATCTAATCCTTTTTTAGCCAACCAGTCTTTCCATTGCCTTTGTAACTTTTCTTCCTTTTCGCTAAGCACGGCTAGTTCCTTTTCTATCCCCCTTCTTTCCTCAACCAGTTTCTCCGATTTTTGCTCCAGGGTTTCTTTTTGTTTCCTCCATTCATCCAATTTCAGCAGATTTTTAGAGACTCCCTCCAGTTCCGTTTCTTTATCTTCTATTAGTTGAGGAACGGGAATATCCGGAAATCCACATACCTGCGCCTGGGCTAACATTTCCCTTTTCATCTTCTCCAGCTCAGATTCAAGGCTTTCTCTTTCTCCCCCTAAAGCCTTCAGTCTTTTGTCTAAATCTTCAGCTTCTTCCCTGAGGGCGGCCCTCCCCTTTTTTCTGCTTAAAATAAAGTAAATCAGAGCCGGCACAGATAATATCAGGAGAAAACCAATACCCAGAGCCCAGTCATTCCTTAAAACTGCTAATATAAAAGCCGCAATTCCGGCGGCTATAAATATAAATACCGGCCCCAGGGGCTTCCCGGAAAGCGATTTTGCCCGAGATAGTTTCATCGCAGTTAATCGTTCTTCAAGATAGTTCAGGTCGTATTGCTTTCCTTTTAAGTCCGGGCCTTTTATCCGCAAGAGCCTTAAAGAGTCTTTCTGTTGTTTTAGTTTTTCTGCGTCTAAAGGGAGGAGGGGTTCCTTTTCTATATCCTCATCTATTTTTTGGATTTGCTCTTCCGTTTCTTTAAGGATTCGGTTAATCCTTTGAACTTCTTTTTCAGCATCACGAATATTTTCTCTTATTTCTCTTATCTCACTACCTTGCTTTCTTATTATTTCTTTAGCCGGTATGGAGAGAGCAAAGCGGCAAAGCTTGTCTTCATCCCAATCAGGCCCTATTTCGCGTAATGACTCTTTTAGTTCTTCGTTATCTCTTTTTAGTTTTTCTCTTAGCCGGGGTAAATCTTCTCCCGCGGCCGCATATCTACCCGCTTCTTTTTGCAGTTCCGCTATTTTATTTTTATTGTCCAGCAAGTACTCATCTACTTTTATCCGGGCTTTTTGTATGCGGATATCTTCCAGGGCTACTTTTTTTTCAGTAATGCTCTCATTCGACTTAGCAATGTCCTCTTTATTTTTCTCCAGGTTCTCCAGACCCTTTTCCGGAAATTTTTCTAGCGGGGGAATTTTTTGTAACTGCTCCCTGGCTTCCTGCATTTTTCGCCCGTCATCCCACATCTTAATCAAATCCGCCGTATGGCTGGAAGCGATTCTTAGCCGGTTCCGCTCCTCTTCACTGCTTCTAATCTTTTCGGTTATTTCTTCCCCCTCTTGATGAAGCCTGTCAAAACTTTGTTGATCTTTTTCTATTTCGCCAAGCTGAGAATTCATCTTTTTAATTTCCTGGAAGAGGACATTGATTTCCGGCCTCCTCCCTTGTTCCTTAAAGAGGCGGCCAGCCTCCGCTTCCAGGGATTTTTGCACCTCTGAGAAAGAAATAGCGCCACTGCCAACGCTGGCGCTGTAAAGACGTTCTTTAATAGCTTCACTATTAAGGGTTTCAAAGTCCTGAAGTTCGGTGAGACCAAAGGCAAAGATATTCTCAAAAATATCTTTGCTTACCGGCCCGAGCAGGTAAGAAAGTTCAGCTTCTCCTCCGGTGGAACCATCAGGTAAAATTACCTTCACCTCACCGCCATCTTCTGCATAGCGTTCAATTAGATATCTTTTATTATCGGTCGCTATTCTTAGCCGGCCGCCATGCCTGCCTCCGGCCAGGGGTGGATAAAGGTTGAGTCGGCTGCGTTTATCAGGGAAACCAAAAAGAAGACGTTTTAAAAAGGAAAGGAGGGTGGACTTACCGGCTTCATTCGCTCCCAGAAAAACGGTCAGTCCTGAGGCTAAATCCGAGACTTGATAATGGTGAAATATACCGAAACCGTCCAGGTAAAATTCTTCAAATTTCATGAATATTGATTTCCCAGGAGCTTATCCAGGCAAAGGGTTTCCGCCTTTTTTATTACCTCAAGAAGATCTTCGACCGGAAGAGGTTGAAGAAATCTTCTCCCCCCGGGAGAGGCGAATAATGGGGCCAGAGACTCCTGGAGGGTAGCTATTTTATTCTTATCCTGATAACATTCCTCAAATAATCTGAGCAAATCACCGATAAAGTCTTTTCTGCCCAGCAATGATTGGCGGTCAACCTCAGGGCCGGTATTATCGACCAGGCTCTCCACCCAGACAAACTGTCTTTCTCCTTCTTCCCGCTCCCGGACATCCTTAAGAATGTCCTCCAAAACTCCTTTTCGGGCAAGAGATGAATGCAAGGGGCTTCTACCTTTAAGGACAATTCGGCCAATTGAAGGACGCCCTCCGGCTAACCGGCGCACCTTCTCCACCCGCTCACTGAGCGCTGAAATGAGCTCCTCTTCGCTATAAAGGGAATTAATAGACAGCTCTTCTCCAAACCATCTCAGGGAATCTACCGCTACAAATTCCCCTGCCGCCGCCCCTTTTTCGTCCACCTTAACGAGGAAGCATCCTTTAGCCCCGGTTTCCCGGGGGTGCAAACCCTGGGGATTCCCGGGATAGACCACCAGGGGATGGCGGTCATTTACCACTGCTCTCTGATGAATATGACCCAGGGCCCAATAATCAAAATTCCGGGCCACCAGGTCCTTTAAGGTGCAAGGGGCATAAGGTTCATGTCCGCTATTGGTCCCCAGATTACCATGGAGCATAGCGATGGTAAATACCTCCTCTTGAGCTGGGGATATTTTAGGGAATTTACGGGCCAGGTTTGTTGTTATCTCCCGCCGGGGGAAACTAATACCCCAGATCCGGGCTATCTCCTCTCCCCCCTTTTCAACCGAGACCGGCTCCACGGACTTTCCCTTAAAAATATGAACATTTTGGGGCCAGTCCAACTTAGCCGACCATCCCTCTAAGGGGTCATGATTCCCATG
>CAZUTJ010000111.1:0-4356 GCA_964622875.1 uncultured bacterium | reverse complement strand
GTGCTCCGCGCCTATCCGACTCCATGCGCCAGCTTAGTCTTGGTGCGGGCGTTTCCATTCCCAGCGGGCTAGTAAGATGCTCACAACATAAATTGCTGATCATTATCGTTGGTAAAGCTCCTTAGGTTTTATAATTTGTGAAAATTTAAGCTCAACAAATCTCCATCGTTAGGTATAGCAATAAAATTAGGCCGCCTGCGGCGGCTGACTTTTTCCTTCCGTAAGGACACAGGTTTACCTGCCCGCAATCCGGGTAAATAAACTCACCCTTGTCATTATCCGGCTTGACCGGATAATCCAGACAATACCATATAGCTATAACTGGATTGCCCGGTCAAGCCGGGCAATGACGGGGTTGGTTAAGCTTTCACAGGGTAACATTGAAATTCCTGGACTCCAAGAAAGCCCAATAAATTGGGCAACTACAAAGACAAACTGTAGTTGCTTGATTTACTTGTGCCCTGAAGGGTATCAAGCTAATCAACGGATACTTTCCTGGGCCACAAGAAAACTTCGTAACCACAGGCATTCTTAAGGGTATCTACGGATGTAAAGAAAAACTCCCCGGGCAAGACTCGAACTTGCGACAAGGTGGTTACAGGGTACCCTGATATTTCTACCAGGCCTGGACTCTCTCTTTACCCTCGACTTCACGTTAGGGTAGCGGGTGTATAGTCTCTGCACTCTCCGCTTGGGGCGGATAGCTCAGGATTACCATGACCTTGCGGCTTTAGGCTTCCCTGAATTAGCCCGCTTTTTCAACCGCGGTTTCCCGCGGAAGCTGCGCTTTGAGCATTGCTCGCCCGCCTCTGGCGGGCTCGCACAGCCACCTGCTCTACCAGCTGAGCTACCGGGGAATGGCTTTAGTTTAAAAGTCAGGAGTTTTTATTATATATCATCCCTTTCCATTTACCAAGAAAACTTCGTAACTACAGATTGCACGGATTATCACAAGATTACAAGGTTAGACGTCGTGACGGGAGTCACGACGCTACCGAAAATAATAATTTGTAGCGTCGCCACTCCTGTGGCGACGGATTGTTCCTTGTGGCAAAGAGGTTTTTACGAGCACATCTAAAGGAAAGCGCCTTCGGTACGAAAAGGCGTAGAGTTAGATATGCCAAAAACTAAAAAGAACCTCAACCCGAATACTTATCAATAGAACATATCTCTGAACATAACCGTTCACGAGGTGGCGCGTGTCAACAGGGACCTCCCCCTTTTCTAAAGAGGGGGATTGAGGGGGATTTGTAATACGAGTATAACCCGGGTGCCTAAAAATCCCCCCTAACCCCCCTTTTGCTAAGGGGGGGGATACATGAAGGCCATAAACGGTTATCTTTGAACATCCTGATACCGAAAATGTCCTGTTTCAGGGATTTATTGACTAAACTTTGAAATTCCCGGACTTGAACTTAAAATTGAAAAAATTAGATATTCTGAATTCTGAGTACTTACCTTCTCTCTGCCTAAACCTCCCTTCTTCCCTCCAGGGCTTTGGCCAGGGTTACCTCGTCAACATGTTCCAGGCTGCTGCCCACGGGGATTCCCCGGGCAATACGGGTAATTTTTACCCCCAGGGGCTTAAGCTGCTGGGCTAAATAGATAGCCGTGATATCCCCTTCGCTGTCGGGGTTGGTGGCCAGGATCACCTCTTTCACTTTCCCTGACTTTATCCTATCCAGGAGTTCTTTTATGCGCAGGTCATCGGGCCCAATCCCGTCCAGGGGAGAGAGGGCTCCGGAGAGGACATGATAAAGCCCCCGATACTCACTGGTCTTCTCAATAGCCACAATATCGCTGGGCTCTCCCACCACGCAGATGACCGACTCTTCCCTTCGGGAATGAGAGCAAATGAGACACTTAGGCCCCTCGCTTAGGTTCCCGCAAATAAGGCAGGGGATTACCTTTTCCCCGAGATCGCTAATAGCTTGAGCCAGAGTTCTTATCTCTTCCCGGGGACCTTTAAGAAGAAAGAAAATCATTCGCTCGGCCGTCCTCGAGCCCAGGCCGGGAAGCTTAGTCAGGCTGGCAATAGCTTTTTCTACGGTGGGAGGGTAGCTGTACATAATTATCTTTACATCCCTCCGCCGAGCATTTGCGGGAGGCCGGGAATGTTTAGTCCCCCGGCAATCTTGGCCATCTCCGCGCCCATCATCTCTTTGGATTGACGCAGTCCCTCGTTCACCGCGGCCACAATGAGATCTTCAAGCATCTCCACATCCTGAGAATCTACTACCTCCGGATCTATCTTCAGAGAAAGAACATCTCCGGCACCGTTAACTTTAACCGTAACCATACCTCCTCCGGCACTGGCTTCTACTGCCTTTGCTTTTAACTCTTCCTGAACCCGAGCCATCTTTTCCTGGGCCTGTTTAGCCTGCGATAATAAGTTGCCTAGATTACCTAAACCTTTCATTGCCATTAACCCTCCTTTTTATAGGGCGGCACTTTAATGACGCCCTATTTCTTCTTCACTTCCACTACTCTGGCTCCAAAAGTGTCTAAAGCAGTCTTGATAATAGGTTCTTTATTAAGTATCCCGTTTAATTCATCCTCCCGGTTTTGTGCCTCGTCCCGAACGGTTTTTCTTTTCCCCAAAGAAGGAGACGGCCCGATGACCGGGTGAATCATTAAGTCGTGCCCAAAGATATCGTGCAGCACCCCCTCGATAACCCGGCGGGTTTCATTTCTCTCCACGCTCTCCTTATGGAAATTAAATTCAGCCGGGAAAGTAATAGTAAGTATCTTCTCACCTATCCTGGTAGGTTCTCCTTCCCTCAGGTAAGCTTCCGCAGTAATTTTCTTCTCCTTAATACGCTCCAGAACCCGGGGCCATTCTTCTTTGACCTTGTTCAGAGATAAAACCTTTCCCTCGTCTTTCCCGGTCGGGGAACTCTCCGGAACAATCCTGGTTAGAGGGACGGGTTCCGGCGGGGAAGATTTTTCCTCCTTGTTAACGGCTGCGGGGATAGCCGGGGCCGTTTTCATCCCGGTTAATTTTATGACCGCTAATTCCAGGGGGATGCGACCGAATTCCGCCCATTTGAGGGTTTCCGCCGTCTGGGAAAGAGTATTAATAACCTCCTCTACTTCTTGCATATTGAAGTAATTAGACTGCTCTTTTAGTCTTTCCAGACTCTCCCCGGGCAAAGCGATTAGCTCCAGGGCCTCTCCCCCCACCTTAGACATCATCAAATTCCGAAAATGTTCCATAAGGTTAGTGGAGAAGAGGCGCAGGTCTTTCCCCTGGCCAATAACTGCATCTATCAGTTTTATACCACTTAAAGTATCTCCTTTAATCATAGCTTCTACGAGAGCGAAGAAGGTTTCCTCATCTACCATTCCCAGGACGGCGTTTACCTCCTCCACCCGAATCTCCCCCTCAGAGAAAGAGATCAACTGATCGAGAAGGGAAAGAGCATCCCGCATACTTCCTTCTACTCCCCGGGCGATAGCGAAGAAGGCCTTCTCTTCCACTTTCAGTTTTTCCTCCCGAGCAATTAGCTTTAATCTTTCTATAAGTTCGGAAATTGCTATCCTCTTAAAGTCGAACCGCTGGCAGCGGGAAAGAATCGTCGGCAACACCCGGTGAGGAGCGGTGGTGGCGAAGATAAATTTTACATGTTCCGGCGGTTCCTCTAAAGTTTTTAAAAGGGCATTAAATCCGTCGGGGGTAATCTGGTGCACCTCATCAATTATGTAAATCTTGAAACGGCTTTTTGCCGGAGCAAACTTGACATTCTCCCTCAGAGTCCTTATCTCATCAATACCGCGGTTGGAAGCGCCATCTATCTCCAGAACATCCAGACTGGAACCCCGGACAATCTCCCGGCAGGAGGAACAGCGGTTGCAAGGTTTAACCGCGGGTCCTTCCTCGCAGTTCAAGGCCTTAGCTAAAAGCCGGGCGGTGGTGGTCTTTCCCACCCCGCGGGGGCCGGCAAAGAGATAGGCGTGGGCTATTCGTTCCCGACGAATGGCATTGGTCAGGGTGCGGGTAACATGTTCCTGCCCCACCACTTCTTCAAAAAGCTGCGGCCGCCATTTTCTGGCTAAAACAAGGTAACTCATAAGATATGCCTCACTTCGTTCGGGAGTTTACAGTGGACAGTTTACAGTAGACAGTAAAAATCAAGTTATTTATTTACAAATGGACGTCCCCTATTCTGTAGGGGCCGGCCTTGCGTCGGCCCGTTTATTGATAATCAAAATACCGTGAATATGATTAGGCATGATGGTATATTGATCCAAATCGACATCTTCATAATTGTTTTTAATATTATCCCATTGGATATTTATTGTTTGACCAATTTTTGATAATTTTATATTGTTACGGGCGGACGCAAGGCCCGCCCC
>CAZUTJ010000110.1:0-4414 GCA_964622875.1 uncultured bacterium | reverse complement strand
GATTCCGAATGAGATTCCGAAACAAGTTCGGAATGACATGGGGTTTTCGGAATGACATGGGGTTTACTGAACTCTTACATTTATTAAGCCCCTGCAACAACATTGAAATTCCTGTATGCTAAATTAAATCTTTCGTATTCGCTGTAGATGCAGCCACAGTATTGCTGGCGGTAGAGCTTCATCTCCTTAGCTAATCTCCTGCCTTCCTTGTTCCCCGGCCGAAAATCTTCATAGTAGAATTCCATCTTATTTTCTCTTCTGGCTTGTTCGGCGCTCTTCCTTATGAGGTTATGTCTCTGATGAGAACTCGCCAGGAGGGTAGTGGTGAAGGCATCAAACTCCTCTTGTCCGGCTGTTTTAGCTGTCCGCTGGAGGCGAATATGATAGCAGACCGGACATCTATCTCCGACGCTGCCACCGACCCGGCGGATAAATTCTTCCAGGCCATACTCATCCTGGTAAATAACGGTTAAATTAGCCCGGGCCGCATAATCTTTAAGGCTATCCCGTCGCCGACAATACTCCTGGTAAGGGTGAATATTGGGATTATACCAGAAACCCTGGACCTCGTGACCTTCCTTCTTCAGCTCTCCCACGGGATAGGTAGCACAGGGGGCACAACAGATATGCAAGAGAATTTTCACCAGAGCCCTCCTTGTTCATCCTCCTTCCTTTTCCCCAGGCATTCGTAGGCTCGCCGGGTAGCTTTCCGTCCCCCGGAAGTCCTCTCTAAGTAACCTTCCTGGATGAGATAAGGTTCATACATCTCCTCAATGGTATCTCTTTCCTCGCCGACAGCTACGGCCAAACTATTTATTCCTACCGGGCCTCCGTTAAATTTCTCAATAATGGTGGAGAGGAGCATCTTATCCATATCATCCAGACCGAATTTATCCACTTCCAGCATTCTCAGGGCCTTATCAGCCACCTCTTTGGTAATGACATTATCCGCCCGGACCTGGGCGTAATCTCTCACTCGCCGCAGCAGCCGATTAGCGATACGGGGAGTTCCGCGCGACCTTTTAGCCACTTCTAAAGTTCCCGGAGCGTCTATCTCAATGTTCAAAATACGGGAAGACCTCTTGACAATTTTTTCCATCTCCTCTTGATTATAGTAGCCAATACGGTTGATTATTCCAAACCGGGCCCTTAAAGGTGAAGTTAAAAGCCCGGCGCGCGTGGTTGCTCCTACCAGAGTATATTTAGGTAAATCCAGTTTTATGGAACGGGCGCTGGGACCCTTGCCGATCATTATGTCCAGATTGTAATCTTCCATGGCCGGATAAAGGATTTCCTCCACCACATGATTCAAGCGATGAACTTCGTCAATAAAGAAAACATCTCCCTTCTGCAGGTGGCTCAAGATGGCGGATAGGTCTATGGGCTTCTCAATCACCGGCCCCGAGGTGCTATTGATATTCACCCCCATCTCCCGAGCTACGATGTTGGCCAAAGTTGTTTTTCCCAGCCCTGGTGGTCCATAAAAAAGCACATGGTCCAGGGCCTCCTGACGCTTCCGGGCGGCTTCAATAAATATATGAAGCCTCTCCTTCAATTTATCCTGACCGATAAAGTCATTTAAGGTCTCCGGGCGAAGGGTGCCCTCTAATTCTCTATCTTCCTCCATTCTTTTGGGGCTGATGATACTTTCTTTCATAGAAAAACTCCGGATTTAAAATTCCCCCTCACCTTAATCCTCTCCCTTTGGGGGAGAGGGAAGGGTGAGGGGGAAAGGAAACCTCTCTAGGGTATCGTTTCATAAAAATATAGTCAAACCATCCGGTCATTGCGAGGCGTCTTTTGCCGAAGCAATCTCTGTCGCCAGAGGGGATTGCTTCGTCGTTTCACTCCTCGCAATGACTGGCTTATAGGTAAATATATTTATGAAACGCAATACTAGTATCAAGCTAAAGGTGTTTAAGCGCCTCCTTAATCAGGGCCTCCAGAGAAATTTTTTCCGGGGAGGATACTCTCGCCTCCTTTACCGCCTTAGTGGCCTGGGATGGTTTGCAGCCCAGGGAGATCAGGGCGGAGATGGTATCATTGATTAACTGTCCTTCCGGGGGAGTTTTGGACATTTTCTCTATTTCCTCGGCTATCAAAGCAATGCCTATTTTTTCTTTCAGCTCAATGACCAGTCTTTGGGCTGTCTTCTTGCCCACGCCGGAAATAGCTGTCAGGAGCCTCAAGCTTTCCTGACCGATCGCCTCCCGGAACTCCCTTACCGACAGTCCCGAAAGAATCCTTAAGGCCAATCGGGGTCCCACTCCGGAGACGGAGATGAGGAGTTCAAAAAGCTCTTTCTCCTCAGCCGTCTTGAATCCAAAAAGCTGAAGACAATCTTCCCGCACATAGAGAAAGGTGCGAAGCTCTATTTCCCTTCCGGTCTCGGCTAAATAATCATAGGTGGAGAGGGGAATGTGAATCCCGTAACCGACTCCCTGGACCTCCACTCTGACATAAGTAGGAGACTTGAAGGCTAATTGGCCGCGGATATGGTCAATCATAGTTTTCCCCGACAAGAAAACTTCCTAACCACAGATAAACACAGGTAAACACTGTTCCTTTAATTCTCACCGCAGAACTCGCAGAGAACGTAGAGAATACTTAATTTTATTAAATATATTTTTCATTTTCTTCTCGGCGACCTCAGCGTTCTCGGCGGTAATAAGGTCTTGATTTTCTGTGTCTATCTGTGTTCATCTGTGGTTTAATCTTTCCTGGTTTGAGCTAGGAACCGGTTCGATAATTTATAGTATGCAAGTGGCAGATAGCTAATCCTAAGGCGTCGGCGGCGTGATCCGGACGAGGAACCTCCGCTATCTTGAGCAGCCTTTTTACCATCTCCCGCACCTGCTCTTTCTCTGCTCTTCCGTAGCCAACTATGGCCTGCTTAACCTGAAGGGGGGTGTAACTAGCTACCTTCAGGCCGGCGTTCACTCCGGCCAGGACGGCCACTCCCCGCGCCTGGCCGATATTAAGAGCCATGCGGGCATTCCTGGCTAAAAAGGGTTCCTCGACAGATAGAGCCTCAGGATTATAGTCCTTGATCAGGGCCTTAACTCTTTGAAAAAGCCGACCGAGACGCTGGGAGAAAACCAACTGAGATGAGGTGTTTATCGTGCCCCAACCGATAAGAACCAGAGCTCTTTTCTCTTCCTCCACTATCCCATAGCCGGTTACGGCTATCCCGGGGTCTATTCCCAACACGCGCACGGAAACCCTTTCAGAATACAGAAGTCAGAAGACAGAAGACAGAAGTCAGAAGACAGATTTTGTAAAAGCTCAGTAAACTCCGTGTCATTACGAGTTGTCGAATTCCTGGCCACAATGTCATTCCGAACTTGTTTCGGAATCTCAAATAGATGCTGAAATAAATTCAGCATGACAGGAAGGCGAGATTGCTTCGCGAAGTTTATCTTGATGAATATCAGGGCTCACAACGACGGTGTTGACTGAATACTTACCAGATTTTTTTGTAATCTGTTATCTGTAATCTGTTATCTGTTTTCTGTCTTCTATTCTTTATATTTTTTCCAGCATCTCATCTGGCATATCAAAGTTAGCATAGACATGCTGAACATCATCGTGCTCTTCCAGAGCTTCCACCAGGCGCAGGGTCTGAAGAGCTTCCCGCCCCTCCACTTTTATCGTATTCTGGGGAAGCCGGGTAATCTCGGCCAGATTACATTCTATGTTTTCCTTCACTAGAGCTTCCTTTACCCGCTCGAAATTTTCCCCGGAAGAGGTGATGGCAAAGGTATCTCCTTCTTTCTTTAAATCTTCGGCCCCGGCCTCTAAACTTATTTCTAACAACTTATCCTCACTGGATTTGTTTTCATTAACGGTAATTAGCCCTTTCTGGGGAAACATCCAGGATACACATCTCGGTTCTCCCTGCCGTCCTCCGTTTTTGGAGAAGAGGTGCTTTATCTCCGCCGCCGTGCGGTTGCGATTATCGGTCATAATCTCAGCCATAATAGCTACTCCTCCGGGGGCATATCCTTCTATAACCATCTCCTCGTAATGGACGCCGGGAAGTTCTCCCGTTCCTTTCTTAATGGCCCGCTCAATGTTAGCGGCCGGCATGTTAACATCTTTGGCAGCCTGGACAGCCGTGCGCAGGCGCGGGTTGGAAGAGAGACTTCCTCCCCCCTGTTTAGCGGCTACGGTTATCTCCCGGATGAGCTTACTAAAAATCTTACCTCTTCGGGCATCAACTAAAGCCTTTTTATGTTTAATCGAAGCCCATTTAGAATGTCCACTCATCAAGTTCTCCTTAGTAAGAAAAAAGTAGGATGCAGATAAATACCGATTCAAAGGATTAAAAAATTAAAAAAACTTTATCCGCAGATTACGCAGATTAAATTTTAAGAATTAAAGAAAACAAAAGATTAAGTTTTAATTCTTATCT
>CAZUTJ010000109.1:0-4421 GCA_964622875.1 uncultured bacterium | reverse complement strand
ACAACCTAGTGCTTTGTGACATTAGTTCTGACACATTTTGTTTGTCATTCCCGCGCAGGCGGGAATCCAGACTGTAACTATGAATTCTGGATTGCCCGGTCAAGCCGGGCAATGACAGGAATTTAGGTCACAGAGCACTAGTGCTCTGTAATATTAGTTTTGTATTATTGGTAGTGCAGCTCTTTATGGGCGTAGAGAACGGGGACAAGCCCCTACACTACCTCAACTGTACCTGACAGAAATTTGGGTTACAAAGCACTAGATAATTATACAGCCTGCCTAAAGAAAAGGTCAAAATGCGTTGTCCTTATTGCAACTTCCCCAAAGATAAAGTGGTCGATTCACGCTCCAGCGGAGACGGCTTAGTTATCAGACGACGCCGGGAGTGCCTCAAGTGCAAATGCCGCTTCACCACTTACGAGCGCCAGGAGAAGATTCTTCTTATGGTCATCAAGAAAGACGGCCGGCGGGAATCTTTCGACCGCGAGAAGATTTTAAATGGGGTGGTCAGGGCCTGCGAGAAGAGGCCGATAAGCATGGAAAGAATAGAGGAGTTGGTGGATGAAGTTGAGAGGATACTGCAGGGCCGGTTAGAAAAAGAGGTGCCCTCGCAAGAGGTTGGGGAACTGGTAATGAAGGGGCTGTATGGCCTGGATGAGGTAGCTTATATCCGCTTCGCCTCGGTATATCGCCAGTTCAGAGATATTACCGATTTTATGAAAGAGGTAAAAGACCTATTAAGATAGGTAATGTCAAAAATAAAACAAGAAGACTTTGTAACCACAGATTACACAGATTACACAGATTATCACCAGTGATAGGCTGTTAGGCTGTAGGCTGTTAGGCTGAAGGTAGGGGGAGAAAGCGCTAAATACTATTAATTCGGTCATTACAGAATCCCTAAAAGCCTCCAGTCTTCAGCCTATCCACCTTAAGTAGTTATTTCTGTGTTAATCTGTGAAATCTTGTGGTTTATATTTTGAAAAACATAACCACGGAAGAGCGAAAATGGGGAGACAGAACCAGTTAATCCTTATCCCGTGTTTCTGTAATTCCGTATTTCTGTGGTAATAAAGGAGGAGAAAGAATATGGAGGCAGCAATAATGACTGAAGAAAAGAAGGAGAGAATGACCTTTGCCTCGGTGAGGAAGAGAGATGAAAGGATTGTTCCTTTCGATGAGGTGAAGATCGCCGAGGCTATCTTTAAGGCGGCCAGGGCGGTGGGGGGCGAGGATAGGTTCTTAGCGGAGGAGTTAGCTCGGGCGGTTACCTTCTTCCTCAGAAGGAAATCAGGGGAGAGGCTGCCCGACATAGAAGAGATACAGGATGCGGTGGAGAAGGTCCTGGTGGAAACCGGACATGCCCGGACAGCCAAGGCCTACATCCTCTACCGGGACCGGAGGGCCCGGCAACGGGAAAAGCTCAAGGTCCGCAAAGAGATAAGGAAAAAAATGACCGCCACCGATCTATCTCTCCTGGTAACCGGCTCAACCCACGATGAGATAACCCCCTGGGACAAGTTCCGGATCTCCCAGGCTCTGGTGAAGGAAGCCAACCTTTCCTCATTGGCAGCCGACTCCATTGCGGCAGCGGTAGAGATAAGGGTTCTGAACTCGGATCTGGGGCAAATATCCACCAGTCTTATCCGGGAATTAGTGGATAACGAACTCCTGGCCCGAGGCTATCAGAAGAAGCTGGCCCGACAGACATTGATCGGTATGCCTACCTACGATTTAGACCAGCTCATCTTCTCCAAAAGCAACGAGAATAGCAATATTACCGCCAATAATCCGGAGGCTATAAACTTAGCCGTAGCTGAGAATACTATGAAGCAATATATGCTCCAGCGAGTCTTCAGCCCGGAGGTAGCCAATGCTCATCTTACGGGGATGATTCATATTCACGATTTAGGTTATCCACGGGTATATTGCAGCTCCCATAGTCTGGAATATATCAAGAAGTATGGCCTGGAATTAGGTAACTTAGACACGGTCTCGGCTCCGGCGGTCCATGCTCGAACCCTCACCGGACATCTCAATACTTTCCTGGCTTCCCTGCAAGCCTACTACGCCGGAGCCCTGGGAGTGGGATATATAAACATCTTCTATGCTCCTTATATAGTGGGAATGACCGATAAGGAGATGAGGCAGGAGGCTCAGTATCTCATTTTCAGCGGTTCTCAAAATGCTTTCTCCCGGGGAGGACAGACCTTGTTCTTAGACTTTAATATCCACATGGGGATACCCAATTATCTAAAGAACATTCCCGCCATCGGCCCGAGAGGAAAATATACGGGAAAAACTTACGGAGAATATGAGCAAGAATCTCAGAGATTCACTCGAGCCATGCTGGATGTCTGGAGAGCCGGAGACCGGCATGGGAATGTCTTCGCTTTCCCTAAATGCGACCTTCATGTTTCCCAGGAATCCTTTGATGACCCCCGGCAATATGAGTTGTTGGAATATGCTTGCCGGATTGCCAGCGAGAACGGAACCCCTTACTTTATCTTCGACCGGGATGAGGTAACTCTCTCTGCTTGCTGCCGATTAAGAACTCGGATTAGAGATAACTATATGGTCGAACATCCGGAGAGCATGCGTTTTTGTGGTTTCCAGAATGTGACCATTAACCTTCCTCAGGCAGCTTATCGAGCCGGAAGGGACAACATCGCTCATCTCTACGAGGAAATCGATAGAGCCATGGAATTGGCCCTGGGCGCTCATTTGGAGAAAAAGAAATTCATTACTGAACTAATGAAGGGCCCCGGTATGCCCCTGTGGGAAGTGGGAAAGATGGCTAAGGATAGAAGGCCTTACATTGACTTAGATAAAGCTACCTATATCATAGGAATCGTCGGTCTGAATGAATGCGTTCAACACCTGACCGCAAAAGAACTGCACGAAGACGAGGAAGCTTACAAATTGGGATTGCGGATAATCTCTTTTATGAATCTAAAAGCTAAGGATTACGGAAAAAAACATAACTTACATGTTGCCCTGGAAGAATCGCCGGCGGAGTCGGCTACCCGAAGGCTTTCCCAGATAGACCTCCGCGAGTATCCGGAAGCCGCCGCGGTGGTCAAGGGGGATATGGATAACAATGAAAACTACTACACCAACAGTATCCACTTCCGAGCTGATGCCCCTCTAAGCTTAGTGGACAGGATCGTCGGGCAAAGTCGTTTCCATACCCTCATTGAGTCAGGGGCCATCTTGCATGCTTTCATCGGAGAACAAAAACCTTCACCGGAAAGCATTTTGAATCTAGTCAAGAAGACCTGGGAAAATACCCAGGCTGCTCAACTAACCATCTCTCCGGAATTCACTATCTGCAATGATTGCCACCGCCACAGCCGCGGCCTTCGGGATAATTGTCTCCATTGCGGAAAAGAAAATGTCTACGGCATTACCCGCATCGTCGGTTACTTCAGCCGGGTAAATAACTGGAACCGCTCCAAGATCGGCGAACTCAAGGACCGTCATCGGGGAGATTATGCCATCCGTTAGATAACAGCAATCTCCTCTCATCCTAACTGCTCAATAAAAAAAGTAACCGTTTAGCTATTATAAGTGTAAGCAAAGGAGATAAGGGGATAGTGAAGATAGGGGGATAAAGAAAAGAGAGGAATAAAGAATAGAATTAAAATAAGCCTCTAATAGCGATTGGTAATTAGTATGGGATTGAAAATCTGATATTTTATTCCCCTTTCATAATAAAGGGGTGGCAGACCGAAGGTCTGACGGGGTATTTTAAAATATTATCTCCCTATCGCTATCTATCCCCCTATCCCCTTTTCTTGAAGTATAGAAAAGTGTTTTATGCTTTACTAGACTTCAAGAGAGCCTCATGAATGAGGCAACTACAAAGACGAACTGTAGTTGCTTGATTTATCAAGTGAGTTAATAAATGTTTATATTTTTCTAGTGCTCTGCAATATTGGTTTTATATCATTTGGTAGTGTAGCCCTTTATGGGCGTAGACGACGGGGACAAGCCCCTACACTACCTCAAATGCACCTGAAAGAAATTTGTGTCACAAAGCACCAGGCCGCAAGAAATTTTGTTTATTTATAATATTCTTCGTGAGCTTCGTGGTAAAAAGTTCTTGTTATTATTAAATCCGTCTAATCCGCTGAATCTGCGGTTTGTTGACCGGTACAGGAGTTCAAGAAGATGGAAATCAAAATATTTGGCAAGAAGGGTTGCGCTAAATGCCAGACGACTAAAAATAAGTTTCATTTCTTCTTAAAGAAGTGGGATATTGATGATAAGGTAAAGGTCAATTTCTATGATCTGAACACGGTGGAGGGACTTTCCGAAGGAGCTTTCTATGGGGTGGGGAGAGTTCCCACTACTATCATAGAAAATAATGGAAAAGAAATAGCCAGATGGACAGAAGAGGTGCCTAAATCTGAGGATTT
>CAZUTJ010000108.1:0-4448 GCA_964622875.1 uncultured bacterium | reverse complement strand
ATTGCCCTTAAGCCTATTTTGTATATAGGGATTCTGGACCCCCAGTAAATTTAACACTTTTCCCGCAATTTCCTTGGTTCTAAGACTCAAGTAAATATTCGGCATTGTCCCAAAGTAACCTAACAGCCTACAGCCTCCGGTCTAATGGCCTATCATCAGTTTAACTTACCTGGGTAGTTGCAGGCCTAATACCTGTTCCAGTGAAGGATATCCTTTAACTTCCTCTTGGGAATATGCAAGAGGCCTTCCTCGTCCTTCCAGTACTTGATAGAATCCTTCATCTCTTCTACTGCGGGTGATTCTCGGGGATAGCCGAGAGCGATTACTGAATCTATAAGACAATAGCCAGGAATAGCTAATATCTTTTGCAGAGTTTCCCTTTCTATAGAACCCAGCCAGCAGGAACCGATTCCTTCCTCCAGAGCGGCGAGGAGGATGTTCTCAATAGCGGCGGCGGCATCGCTTGCCCCGGACATCTTCGTTTTCTTATTATTGGTAAGGACGATGATATAAGCTATAGGTCTTTCTCCCGGAGGGGGATTTCCTTTAGGGACAATGTAGCCCGCCCAGCGCAGAGTAGAGAAAACCTGATTAACCAGGTCGGGCTCAGTTACCACGATATACTCACCTGGCTGGAGATTTGCCGCCGAAGGGGCTAACCGAGCCGCATTAATTAACTTATCCAGAATCTCCGGAGAAATAGGCTCCTGGCTAAATCGCCTAACGGTTCGCCGCTTACAGATAGCCTCATAAACATTCATTGTACAAAATGCCTTAAATGCCTGCATTTTATTGATTACACAGATTCTTGAAAGACGATTACACTGATTAGTTGCCCTAATTAAGTGCCTGGGAATTTCAAAGTTGTAGGGGCCTGATTCATCAAGTCCGCGGGTCGGATAAATCCGACCCCTATAAACTCGCAGAAAAAGTCAGCCGCCGTAGGCGGCCTAATTTAGAATACCGTCATTAAATGACTTTCGCTCCGTAAATCTTCTCCATGCGTTTCAAGGCAAATTGATGAGCTTTCTCATTGAAGTCAGCTACCCCGTCCCTATAGACGGTAACTTTATAATCCCGATTTCTCAAATCGCCTACGGTATCCATAACGCAGATAGAGGTGCAAACGCCTACTATTTCTACCTCCTTCACCTGGCGCTCCTTTAACACCTTCTCTAAATCCGTCTCGTAGAATCCGCTATAACGCGTCTTCCTTATGACTATATCTGAACCCTGTCCTTTCAGTTCCTCGATGATTCTAGCCCCTTTCGTCCCTTCCAGGCAGTGCCGGGGAAAGGTTCTGAACTCTAAATCGCCTTCCCGGTGAGCGTCGCAGATATAGATGACCATGGCTCCTTCCTGATGAGCCTGATTTATCCTTTCCCGGATAAAGGGGATAATCTTTCGGGCTTCCTTTCCACAGAAAAGGGCGCCCCCTTCATCTAAAAAGTCTTCCAGCATGTCAACTACTAACAAGGCTTTCATCTCTTCAAACCAGGGAACCATAAACCATAAGATAACCCTCCCTACGGTCGGGAGTTTACAGTGAACAGTTTACAGTTTGCAGTAAAAATCTAAGCATTATTGAAAATCCTGGACTTCAAGATAAACTTGGCGAAGCAATCTCGCCTTCCGGTCATGCTGAATTTATTTCATTCCGTCGCCACAGGAGTGGCGACGCTACAGATTATTTCCGGTAGCGTCGTGACTCCCGTCACGACGCCTAACCTTTGTCATGCTGAATTTGTTTCATTTGTCATGCTGAACTTGTTTCAGCATCTATTTAATAATGACACGGAGTTTACTGAGCTTTTACATACAGAGCAAGAAAAGAAGTCAATTAAGTGTCAGAGTGTCATCACTCGCTTATGCTCATTAGTGTCAGAGTCTTTAAGAACTATGATACTTTGAATCTTTGACACTTTGACACTGAGTGTAATCTGTGGTTATAAAGTTTTTTTGACAATCTCCACTCCTCTTTTTCCGGAAAGAAGCATGCCTCCAAAAGTGGGTCCCATACGCGGAAGGCCGTAGGTGGTGGCTACAGCCATGCCGATGACGATTAAGCCCGGATGAACTTCACCGGTATGTTCCACCAGAAGGTCTTCTGACTTTTCCACCCACATAGCCCCGAAGCCCTGGGTCTTAACCAATCCTCGCTCTTCCAGCTTGACAACTACACAGGCATCGTGTCCGGTAGCATCAACGACTACTTTAGTTTCCAGAGCTATGGGGTCAACGCAGGTAATCTCCCGGGGAAGAGCCCTGATCGGCGTCCAGTTGATGACGGCACCGGCTACCCGATTCCCTTCTCTGAGGACGATATCGTCAAATATAGTCATATTGGCAAACTTTACCCCGGCGTCACAGGCGGCGGCGATAAGCTTAGAGCAGACATGGGGTCCATCAGCCACATATAATCCGGGGGAAAATTCGGTAAAGGGTACCCCTAATTCGGAAAGAATATCCTGACCGGGGGCTCTTACGGTTACCTTATTCATCAGGTAGCCGCCAATCCAGAAACCTCCTCCTAAATAATTGTTTCTCTCCACGATGAGAACCTTAACCCCTTCCCTGGCTAAGTCCCGACCGGCCATAAGTCCGCTCGGTCCTCCTCCGATAATAAGGCAATCGCTCTCCACATATTCCTGGAATTGCTTGGCAAACTCACCCACGATAGCCCGGGTTACTTCCTTCTCTCCCACCGCACTGAAAATATTTTCAGCCATTTTCATCTTTCTCCTTTCTTTTTTTAAGCATAGTAAAGCATAAAGCATTTTCTATGCTTGATTACACAGATTAACATAAAAGTAATTACTTAGGTGGATAGGCTGAAGGTATAAGGCAAAGAGCAACCTTGAACCTAATAACCTAACTTTACATATCCGCCCCTATGGCTCTTCTAACATTCTGCCTTAACCTCTCCCGGGACAGTCCCCGACTGCCCCGGGGGCCGGGAAGAAGAACTACTGCCGGCAAAGGCTTCTCCCGCAGCTCTTTCAAGGTATCTTGCAGCTCCTCGGCAAAATCTTCGCTGATGAAGATGACTGCATAGCCATCGTCTCTGATAGCCGTCAAAGCCTGAGAGGCTTCTTCCCCTGTCTCGGCCGGAAAAACGGAAACTCCCAGGGCATTAAAACCCAGAATGTAATCTCGTCCTCCTATTATTGCTATCTTTGACATAACAAAATGACCCTCCTTACGATCAAGAGTGAACAATTTTAGCAATTTAACAGTTTAGCAGTTTATTTATAATGTATCCCTCAAGCGACTTCTGAGCAAATCCGCCGACAACCCATTTAATTTTCCCACCATGATTATTCGAAGTATCTTTATCTCGTTCTCCCGGGCCAGGAGATAGGCAATGAGAGGTTCCAGGCCGAAGACAACATATTTAGCTCGCCGAAGATAGGAGAGAAGATAATTATCCGCCAGCCGCTCTAACTCCGACCAGGAGCGATTTTCCTGCCGGTATTTTATTCCCGCGGAGACTAAGACTCCGTAAAGAGTGGGGGAGAGAGCCGAAGCAAAATTATTTATTGACTCCCCATAAGACTTGAGAAAGAGGCTTTCCCCCAAACTTCCTCCCTCCAAAAATGCTTCCTTGAAGAAACTTTTCCCTAACCTTAATTCTTTCACTCTGAGGAAATTTTTGACATTAATTAAGTCAAGGTGCATCCGGAAATATTCTCTTAAGAAAGGATGACCGTTATCCCTGGTTCTTTGAGAAAAGAGAGCGAACATTTTCTTATCCAGGATGATGTCTATCTGCCGGGCATCATGGGTCTCTTCAAAGACTTTTATTGCTTTCTCCGCTGCCGTCCGCAGCTCCCGGGGCAATCCCCTATAATCATCCCCCTCAACAATCTTTCTAAGCTTTGCCGCTTTTATGAGGCCGACATCCATTAAAGGCAGGTGATTAGCATTCGGTAATTGGTTGCCAAGGTATTTAATTTTGAGGAGCACTTTCAGGTTGTGAAAATCGTATCTCAGGCGAAAGATATCGGTCAACTCCCTATCCCATGATAAGTGAGAGATGATGCGGAGCGTATTTTTTAGCTCCTCGTTCAAAGCCACCTCAAAATCCCGTACCCCTTTCAGCTCTGAGAGGAAAGGACCATAGTCGGTGTCTGAGAGGGTTCTCAAAGCTTCCTTGGCATCCCGGGCTGCAACCAGGCTCTCAAACTGCGACTTATTCAGGAGTCTGGCCTCCAGGGCTCGAATCCTCCCCACCGCATAAGTATATCTGGTATCATCAGCCACAATATCCAGCCCTTTAAACAAAACAAAGAAATCTTATAACCACAGATTACACAGATGAGCACAAGATTAGATAAATTTGAAACCACAGATTACACAGATTTTCACCAGATTCAAAAATTATTTTAAACACTAAATATTTTAAAATTCTTCTTCAGTAGTTAGATGAATTTTATCTGTGTTAATCT
>CAZUTJ010000107.1:0-4469 GCA_964622875.1 uncultured bacterium | reverse complement strand
CTCTGGCCACAATAGCAGAGACGTTCTGGGTGTCTTGGAGGTAATAGCTGAGTAGTACATAGCCAGCTGCTGAGTGATGTATCAGAGTGTTCAATTCGGTCCGGGTAAGGGGATCAGGCTTTTTCAAGATATGAAGGGGAACGCAGGTCTTGCCAATATCGTGGGAGGGGCCGGATGCAGCCTCCTTGATCCGGTCATAATAGTCAGATACCAGATCCTCGGCCAGGAGCGTAGACAGGGCAAATACCATGAGAATGTGGCGGTAAGTATAAAAGTCATGCTTTTTGAAATATTCCAGCGATTGCAAAATAGGAAGGACAAGATTAATGCTCTCCATGAGGTTAAAGAGATCGGAAATTTGCTTCCGGTCGGAGAAAATCACGTTGTAAGGGGGTAGATTGAGGAAATAAATGAGATCCTTTTTGACTGAACCATACTGCAGCAGGGAATGGTCCTGATAGGACCTGGTCCTGCTTGAAGAGACAAGGGCGTCTAAAGTCTCTACTGAAAGCATGCTGCCGGCAGGAAGCAACAGCCGATTGTCCAGGGTACGAACCGGGTAAAGGAGTGTCAAATTGGACATAGAGAGATTCCTTTTACAGTCAAGTTCTCGTTTAGAGCATGGGAACTTAATATGTTCCTCAATCGCCAGAGGTAATAACTTTCCTGGGCTCTAAAAAATGGGCGGTACTGGGTTCGAACCAGTGACATCTACCTTGTAAGGGTAGCGCTCTCCCAGACTGAGCTAACCGCCCTGGTGCCGGGAGCGGGACTTGAACCCACACAGGATTGCTCCCACCAGCCCCTCAAGCTGGCGTGTCTGCCAATTCCACCATCCCGGCGTCAGACTCATTATAAGATGATAGTTATTTTATGTCAAGATAGTTTTGCCGGTAGATAATAAAATGGACATATTCTTCTGAATTATGCTATAATATGATTATGCGACTGGATAGATTCCAAGAGGAGGCCATCAAACATATCAAAGCCGGGCATTCGGTTCTTGTCTCTGCCCCCACCGGGTCCGGCAAAACCCTCATCGCCGAACGGGCTATAGAAGAATGTATGCAGAAAGGCACAAATGTTACCTATACCTCACCTATAAAAGCTCTATCAAATCAAAAGTTCCGTGATTTTTCCCGGCTTTACAAAAATAAAGTGGGAATACTAACCGGGGATGTCAGTCTTAATCCTGAGGCTCAAATACTGATCATGACCACGGAAATATTTCGCAACCGGCTTCTGGAGCAATCCCGGAAAACCGACAACCAGGGCTGGGTAATATTTGACGAAATTCATTATCTCGACGATGCGGAAAGGGGCACCGTCTGGGAAGAAGCAATAATGCTCTTGCCCCCCCACCTCAAGCTCCTGGCCCTGAGCGCCACCATACCTAATATTAAAGAGATGGCCGCCTGGATCTCAAGCATACATCAGGGACCACTGCATATCGTCGAGGAGAAGCATCGCCCCGTTTCTTTAAAACTGTTCTACCAATGCCACAATAAGATATTGGATGACCTAAAAGACCTCAATAGATTCCGTTCCCATTTCTCTCCTCCGGGTAACTTCCGCCAGATGAAGAGACGACCTCCCCGAAGACATTCCAGCCACCTTGCCGGAAATAGATTAACCACCCTGATAAATTATCTCACCGAACGAAACTATCTCCCCGCTATCTATTTTTCCTTTTCCCGAAAGCGCTGCCGGAGCTTAGCCTACGAACTCCTCCACCACAACTTCCTGAGTAGCCGCGAAGAAGAAGAAATAGTATCCTTATTTGACTCACTCTTAGAACGCTTTGACCTGGCCCATGAACGCTCGGCCCTGGAGATGAAAGCCCTCATAAAGCGCGGGGTAGCCTTCCATCACGCCGGGATGCTGCCTACTCTAAAAGAGGTAGTAGAGAGGCTTTTTACCAGCCGGCTCATTAAGCTCATGTTCACTACCGAGACTTTTTCCCTGGGAATGAACATGCCGGCCCGAAGCGTCTTATTTGATGAACTAAGGAAATACCATGGCACCCATTTTGGCGAACTGCGGGTACGGGATTTCTATCAGATGGCCGGACGGGCCGGAAGAAGAGGAATGGACGATTGCGGTTTCGTATTTTCCCGGATCAATCCCCATTTCATTACCTTAGAGAAGATAGAGCGCATTGTTTTCGGAAAACCGGAAAAGGTCATCAGCCAGTTTAACCATACCTACGCTACCATCCTTCACCTTTACTCAAGGTTAAAAGAAGGCCTTTTTAAAACTTACCCTCTATCCTTCCACTATTTTCAGTCCCCCGCCCGGGAAAGAAAGGAAGTGGAAGAACTTCTCGGGAGAAAGGTGGGGCTCCTAAAAAAGATGGGCTATATCGCCGAGGGAAAGCTGACGGAAAAAGGGTGCCTGGCTTCTTATCTTTACGGATACGAACTCCCCCTGGGGGAACTTTATCATCAGGGTTGCCTGGATAAGCTTTCTCCTCTGGAATTAAATATACTCATCTCCAGCTATATCTTTGAACCCAGAAAAAATCAAGCCTCGCCCAAACTCTCCCGGATAGCCAGGTCTATTCAAGAGGTTACCCAGCTCAATTCCCAGCACATATTTCGTCTGGAGAAAAAATTTAAGATTTATCCCTATTCCAAAAAACCTCACTTTCATGCCGCCCCGGCCATAGAAGCTTTCTCTAAAGGAATGGATTTCTCAGAACTTTATACGCTAACGGATATAGATGAAGGCGAACTGGTGAGAATTTTTAGAATGGTCATCCAGGTGCTGCGGGAACTCGATCAGGCGCCTACTGTAAGGGAGGACTTAAGGTCCCGGGTGAGAAGAGCCAGGGAGCTAATCAATCGCGATTTCATTGATGCCGAAAAAGAGCTCCGCCAGGGTTAATCGGCACTCCTTGAGATAAACCTCACTACGCTTAGCAAAAAATTCAGGGTTAACACGATGGTATTTCAAATCCCCCTCAATCCCCCTTTACGAAAGGGGGAAGTACCTGTTGACGTACCACCCCGCGAACGGTTACCTAAATTTTATTATTATTTACCTTGGTGTCTTTGTGCCTTAGTGGCTGAATAGTTATCTTCAACTTAGTCCTCATTTTCGCCGGGTAGTTGTGGCTCCACCCTTTCTGCCGGTGCGCTCTCTTCCCACCCCTCTTCTATTCCCATCTCTTTTACTAACGACACTTCTGCCCGTCCCATGAAGATGGCCAGGGAAAGAGAGGTAACCATGAAGAGGATAGCTAAAACGGTGGTCAAGCGGGTGAGGAAGTTTCCTGTTTGGGCTCCAAAAAGACTCTGGCCCATTCCTCCCATACCAAAAACATCGGCGAATCCGGCCCCTTTCCCGGATTGGATAAGAACAATGCCGATAAGCATTATAGAGACCACTACATGAGCAATGATAAGGAAAGTAATCACTTTTTTATCCTCCTAAAATACGCTCCTTGAATCTGTTTTCTGTCATTATCCTGCTTGCCGAATAATCTCCCCGAAGGTCTCTGCCTGGAGACTGGCTCCCCCTACCAGGGCTCCATCAATCTCCGCTTCGGCCAGCAAAGCGGAAATACTATTCGGGGTCACACTTCCCCCGTAAATAATTCTCACCCGGGAGGCAACTTCTTCGCCGTGAAGAGCGGCTAAGAGTCTTCGGATGTAACTATGAACTTCATTCGCCTGTTGAGGGGTAGCCGTTTTCCCGGTACCTATAGCCCATACCGGTTCGTAGGCAAGAACCGTTCTTAGAATTTCCTCTTTTTCCAGACCCTTTAATCCTTCCCTGATATGGCTCTCTACTACGAGGAAAGTCCGGCCTTCTTCTCTTTCCTCCAACCTTTCCCCGACACAAACAAGAGGAGTTAAATCACCCTTGAGGGCTGCCTTTACTTTCCGGTTAACCGTCTCATTGGTCTCCCCGAAATATTGTCTCCGCTCCGAATGTCCAATGATAACATACCGACATCCCAGCTCCTTGATCATAGGAGCGGAAACTTCTCCCGTATAAGCCCCTTCTTCCTCCCAGTATAAATTCTGAGCTCCTAAACCTAGCTGGCTTCCCTGGATAGCCCGAGCAACTACATCCAGAGCAGTAAAGGGAGGGCAGAGAACAATCTCCAGGCCGCTTTCACCTTTCAGTTTATCCTTCAAAACCCCAGCCAGTTCCCCGGCCCGGGAAGATGTCTTATTCATTTTCCAGTTGCCGGCAATTAGCGGTTTACGCATATGTTTTTAGACTCCTAAACCGAACAAGTCGGAATTAAAAATTAGGCATATCTACATGACTCCAGTGGTGGAACCGGTTGTCCAGCCTTGAAGGGCAAATGCTGCCCCTGTGGGGCAAGCCGTTCTCAAATCCACCGATTCTGAACTCAAAGTGGGGCAAAAATTTGCCAAGTGGAGTCAAGTAGATATGCCTATTAAAAATTTCAAAATCCAAATACCAAATAAAATCCAAAATCCAAATGTCAAATG
>CAZUTJ010000106.1:0-4482 GCA_964622875.1 uncultured bacterium | reverse complement strand
AATAAGAGTGAGATTGCCAGGTTGCTATCGCTTCTCGCAATGATGTGCTTTAGTGAATACTTCTAATAAATTAAACTCATGGGTTGGGTATCATGGGCAAAATTACAGAAAAAGTCAGCCGCCGTAGGCGGCCTAATTTAATGTCGGAGAATAATTCTTAATGAAGATTACTTTTCCTCATATGGGTTATATAGATATTGCCCTGGGGGCCATTTTAGAGAAATTAGGGCAGGAGGTAATTGTTCCTCCTCCCACCAGCCGGAGAACCCTCAACCTGGGTGTGAGGCATTCTCCGGAATTTGCCTGTCTTCCCTTTAAGGTGAATTTAGGTAATTTCATTGAAGGATTAGAGAAGGGAGCGGAGGCCCTTATTATGGTTGGGGATAGTGGCAAGGGGTCCTGCCGCCTGGGCTTTTATGCCCGGACCCAGGAGGTTATCCTCAGAGAACTGGGGTATGATTTCCGCATGGTTATCCTCAGCAACCGTGCTGGAAATGAGTTTGTAGATGGACTTGCTGATCTTGGGCAGGGTAAGTCCCGGAAAGAGATTGTCTCGGCTTTTTGGCTGGGCTGGCGGAAGATGAGGCTCTGTGAGGGAGCCGAAAAGCGGAGCCATCGGATTCGTCCTTATGAGGTTCAGCGAGGAGAGACAACCCGGGTTTTCCGGCAAGCGATAAAAATGATCGAGGAAGCGAAGAATATTTCTCAGTTAAGGCAGGCCCGGGAAGAGGGCCGGGCCTTATTTGAGAAGATAGAGCAAGATAGAGATCGCCGTCCCTTAAGGATTGCCGTTACGGGAGAGATTTATGTTGTCTGGGAATCTTTCGTTAATTTGGATATAGAAGCCAAGTTAGGTGAGATGGGAGTAGAGGTAATAAGGTGCCTCTGGCTAAGTGAGAATATTTTGCACCGCGTCCATCTGGATTTCTGGAGCTGGAGGTCAAAAAGCCGGGCCCTAAAAGCGGCGGAACCTTATTTAGGATATAATGTAGGAGCGGAGTGCAATATCTCGGTGGGGAATGTGGTTATTTCCAAGCGGCGGGGCTATGACGGCCTTATTCATCTGATGCCTTTTACCTGCATGCCGGAGATTGTTGCTCAGAGCATTATACCTAAAGTGAGCCGGGAGCATCAGATGCCTGTCCTCACCTTTATCCTCGATGAACACACTGGAGAGGCAGGGATGGTAACTCGTCTGGAGGCTTTTGTGGATTTATTGGCCCGGAGGCGAGAGAAGGCAAGAAATGCCTCACTTCGTTCGGCTGATTACACAGATTAACAGGCAGATTACACAGATTACTTCAAAGGAAAATCTGTGTAATCAGCCAAGCGTAGCGAGGCATATTTTATTCAGTGTTTCTCCCATTTTAAGAGTTCGGTGACACTGGAGAGGGTGCTTCCTTCCTCGATCTCCTTGCGGATACGGTTTTCCTTCTCCAGAACATCCATAGCCCGGTTGGTAAATTCTACTACTTTCTCCCGGGGAATAACTACCAGGCCGTCGTCATCTCCTACCAGCCAGTCACCGGGGCTGATTCTTACTCCTCCTACTTTGATGGGGACACCTATCTCTCCCAGTCCTTTGGGTTCGCCGGCGCTAGGCATTATTAAGCGGGCAAAGGCGGGGAATTTTAATTGCCTAATCTCCAGGGTGTCTCTAATGGCTCCATCTATGACTACTCCGGCTAATTTCTTTTGCCGGGAGCTGTGGGTGGCCAATTCTCCCCAGACGGCTGGACCTACTCCTCCGGCATCAATGACGATTACCTCGCCCTCCTCGGCCCGGTCAATGGCTTCCACCGGCTTAGCCCAATCTCCCGGATAAGTTCTTACCGTTACTGCCGGCCCGACCATCTTTATTCCCTGGCTAATGGGCCTTATGTTTCTCAGGTCTCCACTGCGGTGTAGGGCATCGGATAGATTAGAAGTAGATACTTTCCGGAGAATTTTCCGAACCTCGGGGAGGGAGACTCTTTTATATAGATCTGTCTTAACTTTGGTTTGGGTTCGGATAGCCTTTTTTATCTCTTCCGTGGCCCGACAGGCATCGTGGGCCTTACTTATGGCTCCTCCGGCTATAATAATGCTGGCTCCGGCCTTAACCGCTTCCGCGGCCGTCTCCGAATTTATCCCTCCGGCCACAGCCAGGGGAATATTGACAGCCTTAGCTGCTTTTCTTAATTTGGCGAAGGGCCGAGCGGCCAGCATCTGCTCGTCAATGGCAATATGGACGCTGACATAAGACGCTCCCATCTTTTCTACTTCCTTTGCCCGTTCGCTTACCCGGTCCAGGGCAATGGTATCTACAACAATTTCGGCGCCATAATTCCGTCCGGCTTCAATACATTCTCTGATGGTAGCATCGGAGGCCGCCCCCAGGACATCAACGATGTTGGCTCCGGCTTTGGCCGCCGCTTCCACTTCCACCCTTCCGGCATCCATGATCTTCATATCGGCTACAATAATGTGCCGGGGAAATTCTTTCCTCAAAGCCCGGACGGCATCCAGCCCCTCGCTCTTAATAAGCGGCGTGCCTGCCTCCAGCCAGTCCACCCCCCCGGTGACCGCCTCCCGGGCTACCTTCAAGGCCCGCTTCAAATCCACGAAATCCAGAGCTAATTGTAATACCGGTTTCATTTGCTTTGCCATATAAACTTTGTAATCGTTCACGGGGTGGCGCATCAACAGGCACTTCCCCCTTTCGTAAAGGGGGATTTGAAATGCCATCGTAACCCCGGGTGCCTGGAAATCCCCCCTTTGCAAAGGGGGGACACATGAAGACCGTGAACGGTTACCAAACTTTAAACCGCTGTAAGTTGTTCTGTATGTTTTTTAGAAAGAAGGGGTGATTTAGGTAAGCTGACCACCTCTAATTTTAACCTATATCCTAGATAATGGAGGATATTTTCCACGGTACTAAGATTAGAAAATTCCCCTTCTTCTATTTTGGAAATATACTGTTGAGTTACACCAATTTCTTCGGCCAGCTCGGCCTGAGATAAGTTGTGTTTGATGCGGTATTCAATGATCTTCTTCACCACGGCGGCTTTCTGGCTTATTAAATCGTAACGTGGTTTAAAGTTTGGGGTCTTTTTCATTTTTTCTTTGATATAATCATCCACTTTTCTCATTGTTTGCCCCTCCTCTTAACTTCTTTTCTCCGTACTCTGGCAATCTTTATTTCCTTTTTGGGGGTCTTCTGCGTCTTCATCCAGGGAATCCATGAAACCCTCTACGGGTGATTTGCCATCTGCGGTCTCGTAAAAAATACAGGTGTACTTTTCCATGAAACCTTTTACTTTAAATTCACTTTAAATTCTACAACTTTTTAGTTGTAATGTCAAGGAAATATTCGTTGTTGTCAAGACAAAATAGAAATGTCCTATTCTTAGCAAAATAGAAATGTCCTATTTTCTTGTTTAAATTTTGTTTCTTTTACTTTTGAAGGGCCTTTTTCTGTAATCTTCCAGAGAGCCATTTGCTATGCCTCCTTTATTTTCTCACATAACACTAGAACTCACCCGCCAAAAAGCGTAGCTTTTTGGTCGGGTGCAGTGAATTGTTAGATTATTTGGGACGGTTCACCTTACTGTGAAAATTTGCGTCTAATTGCAACTATATGTATAAACGCAAGGGTTAGGTAAATAATGAGCCCAACGGCAATAAATATCACCATCTCCCCAACGGCAAGATTTCACAGTAAAATGGCCGATTATGAACCATCCCGATTATTTTTAATCTGAATGAAAGCCTATTCGCCTTTTTCTCGGAGGCGGCTCGGGATTCATTAGTTGTTTTATGGCTTGTATTAATGTAAAGATTTGTTGATCATGATCACCCAATTTACGTTCGAACTGAACAATTTTGTAAGATAGTTCTTTATGGGTTGAAATTATCTGGCGGAGTTTGACAAAAGCACGTACTATAAAAACACTCACTTCTACAGCGCGAGGGGAGTTTAATACACTTGCAGCCATAATTGTGCCATGTTCAGTAAAAGCATAAGGTAGGGTAGGTGAATATTTTAGTTTTTCAAGGTGGTCGCAAACTGCGACCACTTGTGCCTTTTCTTCAAGTGTTAATTTGAAACATAAAGTCTTCAGGAAAACGATCTTTATTGCGTTTTACTTGTTCGTTTAAGCGTTTAGTGGGGACATTATAAAATTCAGCCAAATCGGCATCGATGATAACTTTTTCTCCACGAATTAAAAGAATACGCTGTTCAATTTTTCCTATTTGAATAACAGCTTTTCTAGGTGACATTTTCAATATCCTTTTTTGGAAGTGGTCGCATTTTGCGACTACCTAATATATTTAATCATGAATTCATAAGTTTTTCTATATTTTTTAATCTAACGCTGGAACTCACCCGCCAAAAAGCGCCAGCTTTTTGGTCGGGTGCAGTGAGTTGTTGGGAGTTTATCCCTCCTTCAGTTTTCCAAGTGCCTTCAATACTTTTCTAATCCTGCCATCGTCTCGAGG
>CAZUTJ010000105.1:0-4493 GCA_964622875.1 uncultured bacterium | reverse complement strand
TTTTATTTGCTAATCTGCTTCTCAGCAAAATCGCCTACTACGGGCAGCTTAAATCTTTCTCCCTTGAAGGCCTTATACATCAACAGTATCCAGAGAATTGATCCCAATAGGGTTATCAGAGTTGATATTATCGGTCCAATAATCGGGACAATCCCAATAACCATTGATATTATGAACAGTGGTAGAAATGTCGCCAGTGACTGCATTGCGTGAAACCTGACAAACTTATTTTCTTTTTCTAACACCAGGAACACTATCCCGGTTACCCAGCCCAAAACATAGCAGAGCAAACTTTCGATGTTTTCATTTACCCCCAGAACCGTTTTAGTTGTTTCATTATTTTCCATGATTTACCCCCTTCTTAGCTGCTACTATTAAACAGCTCATCTGAAAGTCCGATATTGACTTTTACATCCTTGACCACGGTAACTATTTCTATCTCACCACCGGCAAGCATCTTTTGCATCATTTCTATCTGCGACTTCATCATTACCTCTTCCATCCCTTTATCACCTCTGTCAGCCTCTGCACCTCTTCAGCGTGCACATCCCTCAAAGTAATCATAGCATCTTCATGCCCATGCTGACCGCAGAGAGCTATGGTGTAGCAATCGGTTCCACCCCGGATAATCTTTAAAGCCAGGTTGGCGTAATGACAATGCACACCCACAAAGACACAGACATCAATTTTGTTATGCCAGATGGTAAGGTTAGGGTGGTTAGGGTTAATTTCCTCTTCAGGATTAATCATCGGATATTTTGGCCGGTAATCAGGCATAGGGATTATCTTTGCCCCCACCGCCTCAGCGAGCCCCTTTACTGCTTTTGCCTTCTCTATCGCCTTTTCATTCCAGGCCCAGAGGATAAGCGGTCCCGGGAAAAAAAAGGGGGTTTTTGCTGAAAGTAGTTTCTCCGCTATTGTATTCATCGCTTCTTCCTCTGAAACCAGAGAGCCCTCTATCAAGGCCTCCCCTTCATCAGGAAGCACTATTCTCATAGAGGCGGCTGCCGGAGGCAGATAACCCTCGGGCCCGGTAACAACTTTGTAATCAACTGCCTGCATTATTTCTCTCCTTTTTTTAAGACACCTCTTATCCATTCTCTTATTGCTTCCACTGAATCTCTTGCTTTAATGGCAACCTCTTTATCATAATGAACCGGCCAATGTACAGGGTAGCGAGTATCTATATAGAACGGATTGAGATAATGACACGACGGCTCTATTTCTTCAGCCATTGGCCCCTTCTGTTTACAAATCTCCAACAATTCTAAAAGGTTGTGGACAGGTCTAAATTCTAATTCATGGGCGATAATAAAAGCTTTGAGATATTTCTCAGCCGCCTGCTGAAAATGAAAGCAGATTTGGGCAAAATAACCCTCAAGTTCAAGTGATGAAGAAGCAAAACCAAAATCTTCTTCCGCTTTCCTTACCCATTCTTTTACAACCTCTTCATTCTGCATTATAAAGAACCTTCCCCTCCCTGAATATACTTTTGATAAAGGGATCTCCTAATTTTAATCTTTGCTCTACTTCTTCAGGTTTATATACAATAAAATCGGTGGATAGCTTATATTTAATAAGAGTGTCCAGTTGACGAATCCTATCTACGCCTAAATTAGGTACATCTTTCTTGATAATAAAAAGATCGATATCCGTTCCCTCCCCCATCCTGCCTTTTACCAAAGAACCAAATAGGATAATCCTCTGAGGTTTATATATTCTAATAAGCTGTTTGGTGATGTTTCGGATCTCTTTCTCAAATCTATCTTCACTTAAAACCGGACTGGCTACAAAGTCCACCCTACTTTCCCCTTATTTTGTGTTATTTTGTGCTTAACTCTCTACCCTAACGTCGCAAAAGTCTTACTTTTGCGACAGTCAACCAACACCCGACATCAGCGGCTTTTTGGGAGCAGCAAAGCGGAAAAATGCCAAGAGCAGCATCTGGTTATCTTCCTAATTATCTATCGTGACGCACCCCTAACTTTGAGGAGACTGCCCGAAGCTTCCTGTCAAGAGTCCAGAGCACAACCCCAGATAGAACAGCCGAGGCAAGCAAATGTACATCAACATAGCCGAGCCCCCTTCCCATCAAATCATTGCTTTCTATGAATTGCAGCACTTCCTCGTGCTCGGCTTGATTCACCACCGGCAATGAGTGCCACAACGACAGTATCTCAGACCTATTCATGAGATTCCCACATGAGAGTTCTCCAATAATGAAAGGATGACACATTGCCTCGCCGTCATTCAACAGCAACACCATCCGGGGATGGCTTTCTCGTAGGTGAGATACCCACACAGAAGTATCAACGAGAACCAGGCAATTTATCCCCTGCTCTTCTACGAGGTATTGCTCTTAGCTCCTTCTCAGTCCCTCCAAGCTTCGCCAGCCTTCTGCTGCTTTCGCGAGCAATAAGAGCTTCCAGGCCCAGTCTAACCAGAGAGGTCTTCTCTTTGACGCCCATCAACTTCGAAGCTCTGTCAATCAGCTTGTCTTCAATATTCAAGGTTGTTCTCATAGTTCACGCCTCCAGAGATATGCAATAATATATGTGCATTATTAACACATATTTGTCAAGCACTACTGCCAGCTCAGCTCATTCCCGGGATTCATTTGATTCTATTAGGTTTTTTGTCATGCTTAACTTCTTACAAAATGCAAACAAAATAGAAGCGTCTCCTTTTTCGCTCTTTTTCACTTCCGAAATTTAGCCACTCTATTGGCGATCAGGGCGGCCAAAGCGCCGGCTCCAAATCCATTGTCTATATTGACCACGGCCAGGCCCGGTGAACAGGACTGGAGCATAGTCAAAAGCGGGGCAATCCCTTTAGCCCCTATCCCATATCCTACGGAAGTAGGCACACCGATAACCGGTAGATTCACCAGACCCTTAACCGTAATGGGAAGAACGGCATCCATTCCCGCTACTACGATAATGACATCTACATCTTTGGTGATCATTTTTTCCAGTGGTTCAAGTACCCGATGCACTCCGGCAATGCCTACATCATAAGCATACACAACCTCACAACCTAACTCCTGGGCAAAGACCCGGGCTTCCTCAGCCACCGGGAGGTCAGCCGTGCCAGCAGCAATGAGCCCAATTTTACCACCGGTTTTGACCACTTTACCTCCCCTCTTCTTCACTATAACCATCCGCGCCTCAGCATATACCCTGACAGTATATCCGGAAGGAATAGAGGCCGTTATCTTCCTGGCCAGTTCGGGATTTACTCGCGTAGCCAGGGCCCGGCCCCGCTCCCTGGCCATCTCCAGGAGAAGTTTAATCACCCAGGCAGGCTTTTTTCCCTCGGCTAAAATAACTTCGCCAATACCGGTCCTTTCCTTCCGATAGACATCAAGTCGGGCTAATTTATCCACAAACTTAAGTTTTAACCTGGCAAAATCACTCTTTTCTAAAAGAGCCTCCGCCTCTTTTACGGTAATCTCCCCGGCTTTAAGTTTTGTTAATATTTCTCTCATACCCTTCCCTATCTCCGCTATTCCTATCCCTTTTACTTACACCTCTAACAGCCAGGCTGTTATTTTATGCTATCATGAAAAAGAAAAAATGGCAAACTTTTTTTGGAAATTTCTAGGAAGGGGGCTATTTTGGTGAGGTTGGCATAACCCTGCCAAGGTTAGGCGTCATGACGGGAGTCACGACGCTACCGGGAACAATCTGTAGCATCGCCACTCCTGTGGCGACGGATTGTTCCTTGTGGCAAAGAGGTTTTACGAGCACATCCCCAGGAAAGTACCTTGGACATGAAAAGGCACAGATTTACTTCCCGTTTACGGTGATAAAAACAGAAACAGCCGAAGCGCACCGGAGCGTGGTTAAAGGTGCGGATATCATCCTCCACCCAGATGACATGCGGCCGGGTCTGGGCATAAATGGTCCAAACCCGGGAGGTGTTTTCACGCCAGACAGGGGAGAGCGGACAGGCACAACAGGTGCATTTTGTTCCGTCATGGCCTACCATTGTCCGAAGTCCGGGAAGCAGGCGGCGGGCGTCACGGCCGCGGTCATTATGCCCTACAGTAATCCAGGGATTAAGAGAATACAGTATACCCATGTTTTTCATCTCATCCCGGAGCCGGAAAAGGTTCTTTTGATACCGCTTAACCCACTTTAGCGGCGGCTGGCCGTGGGTAAATTCTTCAGTGTCTACCTTAACGATAATTTCGTTCACCCGGTAGCGCGGCAGACATTTCACCAGTTCCTGGAGATTTTTCTCAAAGCTCCAGGGAGGCAATGTCCGACGCAATACATACCAGGCCTGTACTTCCTTCTGCTGTTCTCTGCTTGAGTCCATGGCCTGATCACCGATTAAGCAAGAAGCTCTAGTGCTCTGTGACATAAATTCCTGTCATTGCCCGGCTTGACCGGGCAATCCAGAATTCATAGTTACAGTCTGGATTCCCGCCTTCGCGGGAATGACAAACAAAATGTGTCAGAACTAATGTCACAAAGCACTAGCAACTA
>CAZUTJ010000104.1:0-4502 GCA_964622875.1 uncultured bacterium | reverse complement strand
ATGGTTTGACTGGGAAAAGCATCCCCCTTATGGGCCGGATTATTGCCGTCGCCGATACCTATGATGCTCTGACCAGCGCCCGTCCCTATCGGGAGGCCTCTACCCCGGAGCGCGCTTGCCGGGAGATAGAGAAAAATATGGGCACCCAGTTCGACCCCCGGGTAGCTGAGGCTTTTCTGCGCGCTTTCTCCAGGGGAAAGATAACCCTCCCGGCGGTCGGGAACAGCAAATTGCTAAACTGCTAAATTGCTAAACTGTTATATTGAAAAACAGTATAACAATTTAACATTATAACGATTGCCGTAAATACTCAGTAAACACCGTATCGTTAGAGCTGTAGTGGCCGAGCTTGCTCGGCAGAACAACTCTGCCACTACAAGTAGCATTAAAGGCAAAGCACCCTGCGGGCACAGGCAAGCTTTGCTACTACAAATAATGACGTGGTTCACTGAATACTTACCGATTGCCTTCTTTTATCTGTCTTCTGGTTTCCGACTTCTATTTTTACTTTTCCTCCACCCCATCAGTTCTTTTTCCACCTTGTCCAGGCGATGCTGGAATTTCTCTAACTTTTCGGCCAGGGGGTCGGGAAGGTGGGTATGGTTTAAGCTAACCTCAACGACCCTCTCTCCTCTTTGCCTGGAGATCCTTCCGGGAATACCGACCACGGTGGAATGGGGAGGAACCGAACGAATGACGACGGCATTAGCTCCTACCTGGACATCATCTCCGATAGTAATGTTTCCCAAAATCTTTGCTCCTGCTCCCACAACGACATTATTCCCCAGGGTGGGATGACGCTTTCCTCTTTCTTTTCCCGTTCCTCCTAAGGTTACCCCCTGGAAGAGGGTGACATTATCTCCGAGGACAGACGTTTCTCCAATAACCACTCCCTGGCCATGGTCAATAAAGAAGCCTTTTCCCATCTTTGCTCCCGGATGGATCTCAATTCCCGTAAGGTGGCGAGCTAACTGAGAGATTAAGCGGGGAAGAAGAGGGACCTTCCTTCTAAAGAGGAAATGGGTTACACGGTGGAAGATGATCGCCTGTAGTCCCGAGTAAGTCAAGAGAACCTCCAGGCGACTAACTGCTGCCGGGTCCCGCTCAAAGCAGGCTTTTATCTCCGACCGAAAGATAATAGAAATGAGAAGAAGTTTTAAGACCAATATTCCTAGCAAGCCCAAGATGATATAAATGGCAAACATTTTCTACTTCCCCCTTCTTAGTATTAGGCCTATTTTAACACAATCTCCGTCGGTGATTAAATAAGAAAAATTTTTTGAAAAAATTTTCTCGAATTTTTTGAGAATACGGAGCCCAAAAACTTGACAAGAATAACACTATATGGTATTTTTATAATAAGGAGATATAAGATAACTTTCGCTACGGAGTAAATGTTCAGTTAAGACCGTCCTTAAATATCTCACGCAAAGGCGCCAAGTTATTTTTTTAATATACCGTCGCGTATAAGCTCCGATTCAAAATTTATCAAAAGCCCTAATCTTTTGTCTTTATATCTTAGCGCCTTTGCGTGAGGCAATGAAGCTAATTTTTTGAGGAGATTTTTTATCTTATGACAGCGGTGTTCACTGAGTATTTACAAATCCTGACCGGGAGGAGGTGGTTCCTCGGTGGCCAAGAAAAAAGTTGCCAAGAAAGCGACTAAGAAAAAGGTAGCCAAAAAGACAACGGCCAAGAAGGCGGTAGCCAAGAAGGCAGCGGTCAAAAAAAAGAAGAAGTAAGAGAATGCAAGAGGATTGACCGTTCGCCCTCACGGGAATCACCCCGTGGGGGCTTTTTTTAGTATAGATAACTACTCAACCATTCAACCTGAGTAATTACGTTTCTTTAATTAGCATGACTAAAGCGTAGGCCGCTATTCCTTCTTCCCGGCCGGTAAATCCCAGCCCTTCGCTGGTGGTAGTTTTAATATTTATCAACTTCTCGCTGAGCTTTAAAATCGGGACCAGCTTATCTTTCATGCTTTTCAGGTAAGGAGATAGTCGTGGTTTCTCGGCCACGATAATTGCATCAATATTATTGATAGTGAAACGCTCTTTTCTTATAATTTTACAAGTTTTCTCTAAGAGGATTAAGCTGGAAATGTTTTTATACTGAGGATCGTTATCGGGAAAGTGTTGTCCTATATCTCCCCGGCCTGCTGCTCCTAAAAGGGCATCGGCCAGAGCATGCAGGAGAACATCCCCATCGGAATATCCGGCCAATCCCCTGGGGAAAGGAATCTCCACCCCTCCTAAAATTAATTTTCTTCCTCCCACCAACTGATGCACATCAAATCCCATACCAACTCGCATTTTTACCCTCAGCAAACCTTTTTAACCATAGAGGACACAGAGAAATACACAAAAAACCTTTTCTTTTTTTTGGACGCAGATTTTCGCAGATACATATAGATAATTATTTTAAATTTTTTTAAAGTCTAGGAAAGTATGAACACATTTTTCTGTCATTCCCCGATTCAATCGGGGAATCCAGGCTCTGGATTATCCGGTCAAGCCGGATAATGACGTTCTCTTAGTAATGATTTCATCTTTGTAGTTGCCCAATTTATTGGGCTTTCTTGATCCTTTAAATCTGCGTTTATCTGCGTCCTATATTTTTTCTTTCTTGCTCTGTGCGCTCAGGTTTTTCCTCTGTGAACTCTGTGGTTTATCTTTCATCCCCTTTCCCTCAGTATCGCCTCGGCAATTATTAAGTCCTCGGGGGTGGTAATTTTTATATTCTCATGGGAACCCGCGATCGCTTTGACTGCATGTCCCATCCTTTCCACCAGGGAAGCATCGTCGGTTCCATAGAAATTTTCCTCATAGGCCCGAGAATAAGCTTCCTTGATTAAATGGCTCTCAAATCCCTGCGGTGTCTGAATAGACCAGAGACGGTCTCGCTCAAGAGTTTTTTCTACAAACCCTTGCCCATTTCCCTCTTTGATGGTATCAGTAACGGGGACGGCCGTAGTTACGGCTTTATGTACCCTGGCCCCATCTATAGCTCCCTGGATTATCTTCTTAGTAACAAAGGGGCGGACACTATCATGGACGAGAATAATATGACAATCCTTCCCTACCTTCTTCAAAGCATTATAGACAGAATCCTGCCTTTTCTCTCCCCCGGCTACTATCCCCTTCACTTTTCGCAAACCAAATCTTTCTAACAGGGCCTCCTGGCAGTAATTGATATCCTCCTTCCCCACCACCAAGATAATCTCTTCAATGGAAGAGCATTCTTCGAAGGCGAGCAAAGTATGGACAAGGATGGGCTTTCCTCCCAGGGAGAGATATTGCTTGCCCATCTTTTTTCCTTTCATCCTCTCTCCCCGGCCGGCGGCCGGGATGATGACGGCGACTTTCAAAGAGGATTTTTTTTTGGGAATTATTTTAGCTGGCATCATTTATACTGCTAAATTGTTAAACTGTTATACTGCTAAATTGCTAAACTGTATCCTGTCTAACTAACCATCTCCTTTACTTTCATCAGGCGGGTGAGGCTTTCTCTTTCCCTCTCGCTGAGCTTCATCCCGATGAAACGAATCGTCTCCTCCAGGCCGGGGATGAGGATATATTCCAGGGCATTCACCCGACGGCGCGTTCTCTCTATTTCTTCGGCTATAACCTCAATCCACTTTTCCACTTCAGCTAATTTGAGCATCAAGGGTAATGCCTCCTGGAAAAGAGAAAGAGCTATATCCAGATCCCCCGAGGTTTCCGCCAGGCCATAGCAGAAAAGTTCTCCTTCTTCCTTGAGTTCAAAGCGGGGAAGACGCAGATTCATTACTGGAACTATGAGTGCTTTCAGGGTAGCTTTTTTCCCGGGGGAAAGGAGGGCCTCCTCCAGAATTTCTTTTGACATAACTCCTCGGGCAGAGAGAAAGCTACCGTAAGCTACCTGGAGCTTTTCTTCCACTTCCTCCCGCAACCCTTTACTTTCTTCGGTCAAAGAGAGAAAACGTTTCATCAATTCTTCTTGCTTATCCTTGAGAAGTTTATGTCCCCGGCGAGCCAGGAACAGCCTCTTCCGGAGACGCAATAGCTCCATACGATTGGGATTGACAATTAGTCGCATTTTTAGTAATCCTTCTTAAAAATATGTAAGTATTAACCACAGATTACACAGATTAAAAATAATTGCAAAATAAACAAAAAACATTTAGCCACTGATGAACACGGATGAAACCAATTAAAAGAGATGAAACCACAAGATTAACACGAGATGGACACAGAAAAAGAATTAAGAGCTAATTTTTTTAAGGTCTAGGAAAGTATAAACGCCTTTTTTTCTGTCATTCCCCGATTCAATCGGGGAATCCAGGCTCTGGATTATCCGGTCAAGCCGGATAATGACGTTCTCTTAGTAATGATTTCATCTTTGTAGTTGCCCAATTTATTGGGCTTTCTTGAATTCTTAAAATTCAATCTTGTGATAATCTGTGTAATCTGTGGTTATAATTTTTTAGTTTGGTAATTTTTCCTTACGACTTACGACTT
>CAZUTJ010000103.1:0-4606 GCA_964622875.1 uncultured bacterium | reverse complement strand
ACGCGCCCTTTCATAGATGAATACTTACTAATAAATTAAACTCATGGGTTGGGTATCATGGGCAAATTTACGGAAAAAGTCAGCCGCCGCAGGCGGCCTAATTTATCAATACTTGATAAGATAATTAGCTATAAGAAGAGGGAGGTTGAGGAAAGAAAGCAAAGGGTTAGCCTGGGCGCCCTTAAGGCCAAGCTAACGGAGGCCGAGAAGACTCGTTCTTTTAAGGAGGCGCTATCCAGGCCGGGTGAGATTAACCTCATTGCTGAGATAAAGAGAGCCTCCCCTTCCCGGGGGGTGCTCAGGGATGATTTTGATGCGGTGAAGATAGCCAGGGTTTATGAGGAAAAGGGAGCGGCAGCCATTTCCGTCCTCACCGAGGAGAAATTTTTTCAGGGGAATATAAATTTTTTGCTGAAGGTAAAGAAGGAGGTCTCTCTGCCGCTGCTCAGGAAAGATTTTATTATTGATGAATATCAAATTTATGAATCACGGGCTTACGGGGCCGATGCCCTGCTCTTGATTGCCGCTATTTTAACAGAGGATAAAATTAGTCAATTTCTGAGATTAAGCCATGAGTTGGGAATGGATTGCCTGGTTGAGGTTCATGATGAAAAAGAGCTTGATAAAGTTCTCAGGACCTCAGCCGAGATAATTGGTATCAATAATCGAAACTTGAAAACTTTTGAAGTTAACCTTTCTACTATCCAGTGGCTTAAGAGGTTGATTCCCCCGGGCAGGATAGTTGTCTCCGAAAGTGGTATCCGGAGCCGGGAAGATGTGCAACAGTTGATTGAAGAGAAGATAGACGCTATCCTGGTGGGCGAATCATTGCTAAGGAGCCGGGATGTAGGAAAGAAGGTAGAGGAATTGGTAAAGGCAATACCTCATTGAACCATATAGTTAAGGGAAAAACAGAGCCTATGAATAAGAAGAAGCTGGTTGCCAATTTAAGAAAGATTGGTGTTAGAAAAGGTCTGGATTTGCTCGTGCATTCATCGCTGAAAAGAACAGGCCCGGTTCAGGGTGGCCCTGAGGCAATTATTGATGGGCTGTTGGAGGCAATAGGTCCCAGGGGCACGCTGCTGATGCCCACAATCTCGGGCAGTGTTACTCCGACCCAGCCTGTCTTTCATGTTGAACATACCCCGTCTTCAGTAGGTTATTTGACCAATGTGTTTCGGCAAAGAAAAGGTGCTGTGCGCAGTCTTCATCCCGTTCATTCAGTGGCCGCCCTGGGTCCCAAAGCCGAATTTTACACTCAGGAACACCTGGCGGCAAACACACCTTGGTCACCAGGAAGTCCGTATGGGAAGTTGATGCGCAACCATGCCTGGATCCTTTTTCTCGGCGTTAACTTGAATGTTAATAGCTGCTTTCATGCCCTCGAAATAGAAGCTTTAATTCCGGGAATTTATACAGAAAAAGCTGACACGCTTTTCGTTATTGATTACAACGGGGCCTTGCATGAGAAAGAACATCACTGGCACTCAAGGAGAGTGCAGTATTTCCTGGATATGGAGCATATTCTTCTTGAGCATGGCGCACTTACTTATGGACAAATTGGGACAGGAATATCACGGTTGGTCGATGCTGCTGCTATGCGAAAGATCATCCTGCCTCTTATTAAAGAAAACCCGGATATTATTGTTCATCGCGATTTGGATGGAAATCGCTATGTATGGCAACCCTAGGCTGTCTGGATTTTAGGGGAGCAAATTAACCTTACCTAATGAAGAAGATTTATTATAGCGATTATGTTAGGAAAAGAATGGCTGAGAGAGGAATTTTGGAGCAAGATATTGAATATGCTTTGGACCATTCGGACATCACTATGCCTGGAAGGAGGAAGGGAAGAAAAAGGATATTTAGCAAGGTAGGTATTTGCTATCTAAATCTTGTAATTAAGGAAACGGCGAATAGGATTCAGATTATTACTGCAGCCTGGCGTAATAGGGGGTGAGGATATGTTTATTGAGTACGATTCAGACGCTCAAGTGGTTTATTTAAAGATAAGGAAGGGTAGGGTAGCTAGAACAATTGAGTACAAGGAGGAAATCTTTTTAGATTTTGATAGGCATAGTAGGCTCCTTGGCATCGAGTTATTGAATCTAGAAGATGGTAAGTATCTCTCAGAGATCGCCCACAAGTTTTCTGCGCCTTCCCTTAAAAAGGTTCATGCCGAACATCTGGAAGAGGTTTATGCCTGAACGGAAATATAAACTATGACCAGAGTCAAGATATGTGGGATAACTAACTTAGAAGACGCTCAGGCGGCGGTGGAGTTGGGAGCGGACGCTCTGGGATTCGTCTTTGCTGAAAGTCCTCGTCGGATTAGTCGGGAGAGGGCCGCTGAAATTATTTGTTCTTTGCCTCCTTTTCTTACCTGTGTAGGTCTTTTTGTAGAGGAATTGCCGCAGATAGTCAGGGAGATTATAAAAGAATGCAGTTTGAATGCGCTCCAGTTTCATGGGAGAGAGTCTTCTGACTATTGCCGGCAATTTAGGATAAATCCCGTTAGAAGCAATTCATCTCGGACGGATGCCGTCCGCGGTGGCGGAGGGGTTTCTAACGGGGTAAAAATAATCAAGGCCTTTCGCCTCCGGGACGAGCACAGCTTAAAGACTATTCCTTATTATCAAGTGGATGCCTATCTCCTGGATACCTATGTAGAGGGAGCTTCCGGGGGAACGGGGCAATCCTTTAACTGGGATTTGGCCCTTCGGGCTCGGGAGTTCGGGCGCCCGATTATCTTAGCGGGAGGGTTAAGGTCGGATAATCTAGTCGAGGCTATCGGGAAAGTTAAGCCTTATGGGGTTGATGTCAGCACCGGGGTGGAAGCGGAACCGGGAAAGAAAGATCATAAAAAGATGAAGGAATTTATTCGGATAGTGAGGAGCGCAGGATGACCCAACAGAAAATGAAACCACGAGATTACCCGAGATTTACACGAGAAAACTTTGTAACCACAGAGGATACGCCTTCCTGAGGCGGGTAGGGATGAGCACTAGATTAGAACTTAAAGATGAATCTTGATAATGTCAAAAACAAAAAAATATAACCACGGAAACGCGGAAGTTAGGAGACACGGAAAAATACTTTTAGAATTGGAAAAACTTATCCATTAATTTTTATTCCGTGCTTCCGTCCTTCCGTGTTTCTGTGGTAAGCTTTGGAGTAAAGAATGCAAAAAAAGTGTCGTTCAGATCTTCCTGATAAGAGGGGATATTTTGAGGATTTTGGCGGGAGGTTTGTTCCTGAGACCTTGATGTTTGCCCTTTCGGAATTAGAGAAGGCCTACGCTGAGGTGAGGAAAGATAAGGCCTTTCAAAAGGAGCTTGACTATTATCTGCAGGAGTATGCGGGAAGGCCAACCCCCCTTTACTTTGCCGAGAGATTGACCAAAAAGTTGGGAGGAGCAAGAATATATCTTAAGCGGGAGGATCTGGCCCATACCGGGGCCCATAAGATCAACAATACTTTAGGGCAGGCGCTTCTGGCCCGGAGGATGGGCAAGAAACGTATCATTGCCGAGACAGGGGCGGGGCAGCACGGAGTGGCCACAGCTACGGCAGCCGCTATGTTTGGACTGCGCTGCGAAGTCTATATGGGGGAGGAGGATATCAGGAGGCAAGCCCTGAATGTCCTGCGTATGGAGTTATTGGGAGCGCAAGTTATCCCGGTCGCTTCCGGAAGCAAGACCCTGAAGGATGCCATTAACGAAGCTCTCCGAGATTGGGTGACCAATGTTCGGACTACCTATTATCTTATCGGTTCGGTAGTGGGGCCTCATCCTTATCCCTTATTAGTACGGGATTTTCAAGCGGTGATTGGGAAAGAGGCTCGAAAGCAAATTCTTAAGGCTGAGTCAAGACCCCCTCACTATCTTGTAGCTTGTGTGGGGGGAGGAAGCAACTCTTTGGGGCTTTTCCATCCTTTTTATAAAGATAAGGTTAAATTTATAGGAGTGGAAGCTGCCGGCTTAGGGCTGAAGACGGGAAAGCATGCCGCCAGCTTAGTAAAGGGAAGGGCCGGGATTCTTCAGGGAAGTCGCAGCTTTATCCTTCAGGATAAAGATGGACAAATTCTCCCGGCTCATTCTGTTTCCGCCGGCCTGGATTATCCGGGGGTGGGTCCTGAGCACAGCTTCTATAAGGAGAGCGGGCGGGCGAAATATGTTGCCGTTACTGATAAAGAAGCCCTGAAGGCTTTTCAGTTGACGGCGGAATTGGAGGGAATAATCCCGGCCTTAGAACCGGCTCATGCTATTGCCTATGTGATGAAGTTAGCCCCCAAATTGAACCGGCGCCGGATAATCATCGTCTGTCTTTCCGGAAGAGGCGATAAGGATGTTCAAACGGTGGGGGAAATATTGGAAGAAAAAAAGACCAAAGACTTAAGACCATAGGACGCAGATGAACGCAGATTTAAAGGATTAAAAATATTTACCACGAAGACACAGAGGCACAAAGGACACAGAGAAAAAAGAATAATTTTAATATTAAATTCAAGGTATAGGAATTTCAAAGCTTAGTCAATAAACCCCTAAAACCGGGGATTCCACATTTTCGGTATCAAGATGTTCAAAGGTCTGCGCCTTTTCGCGCCG
>CAZUTJ010000102.1:0-4646 GCA_964622875.1 uncultured bacterium | reverse complement strand
TCATCCACGGCCAAACCGGAAGAAAACCGGGCCGTCCCGCCCGTGGGCAGGACATGGCTGGGGCCGGCGATATAGTCGCCAACTGCCGTTGGTGTCCAGGGTCCCAAGAAAATAGTGCCGCTGTTGATAATTTTTTCCAGAATTTTCTCCGGATTTTTGATCATAATTTCTAAATGCTCCGGAGCTATTTTGTTAGTTAATTCTGTGGCTTCTTTTATACTCTTAGTAACAATGATATAGCTTTTGTCAGCCTCTTTCTCTACTTCTTTAGCTAATTTTAAAGAGGTAGTTAAAAGCACGGCTAAACCCATTTCGTGTTCGGCCTGGGCTTTAAGATCAGCTAGAACATAAGAGGTTTTGGCTCCTCCATCGGCCAAAATAACCACTTCGCTGGGACCCGGGAGCAGGCCCGTCCCTACCGCCCCGAAAACTTGTCTTAGGGCCGAAATAACATATCTGTTTCCGGGTCCGATGACCTTGTCAACCGGGGGGATAGTCTCTGTCCCCCAGGCCAAAGCAGCAATAGCCTGGGCTCCTCCCACTTTATATATCTCATCTATATTGAGAAAATGAGCGGTCGCTAATAGATGAGGATGGATATGGCCGTCCTTTCCCGGAGGAGAAACCATCACTAGATCCGGGACGCCGGCTACCCGGGCCGGAACAGCCGTCATCAGCAAGCTGGATAGCAAAGGAGCCGTCCCTCCCGGAACATAGATACCTACTCTTCTTAAAGGATGGTATCTTTGACCTAAAATTAACCCCTTCTCCTTCAAAATCCAGGATTTTCGCAATTCCCGCTGATGAAACTTTATTATATTTCTGCGGACAGAATTAATCAGCCCTACTAACTCATTATCCATATTTCGGGAAGCATCGTTTATTTTTTTTCGGGGAACTCTGAGCTGTGAGGCCTTAAGAGAAACTTGATCAAACTTTTTAGTATATTTTAAGGCGGCCCGATCGCCATTCCGGCGCACATCTTCAATAATCTTCCTTACTGTTTCATCCACTGTCTCGTCCAGAGAAGATCTATTGATAATCTTTTCTAAAGCCGCTTTATCCGACCAGGATTTTATTATCTTCATTCCTCCACCCGCCTGATCTTTGCCCCTAATTGAGAAAGCTTTTCTTCTATTCTCTCGTAACCCCGGTCGAGATGGTAAACCCGGGAGATCTCTGTTTCTCCCTCAGCCACCAGACCTGCTAAAATCAAAGCAGCACTGGCCCGCAAGTCGGAAGCCATAACCGGAGCTCCGCTCAGCTTAGTCCCTCCCTTGACAATGACTCTTGGTCCCTCCCTGATAATACGAGCCCCCATGCGGAGGAGTTCGCTGATATGCATGAACCGATCCGGATATATCTTCTCGGTAATAACTCCCATCCCCTTGGCCACGGTTAAGAGGACGGTCATCTGAGCCTGGATATCGGTAGGGAATCCCGGATAGGGCAGGGTGGTAACATCAATTGCCTTTAGGGTTCCGGGCGACTTTATCCGCAAGCCCTCTTTTATCCGGCCCACCTCTACTCCCGCCTCTTCTAACTTATCTATCACCGCCTGGAGGTGCTCAAAACGGCCCCCTTTTAGAATTATCTCTCCTCCGGTAATTGCTCCTCCTATCAAATGAGTGCCAGCCTCAATGCGGTCGGGGATTAAAGAATGTTCCCCTCCTTTAAGCTCTTTCACTCCTTCTATTTTCATACAATGAGTCCCCGCCCCGACGATTTTCGCTCCCATTCCTTTAAGAAAGTTGGCTAAATCTACTACCTCCGGCTCACAGGCAGCTCCCTCAATAATAGTTTTACCTTTAGCCAGGGTAGCAGCCATCATCACATTGGCCGTTCCCAGAACACTGGAACCAAAGGTTCCCGCCAAATAGATTTCGTTTCCTTTCAAGCCTCCCTTCGCCTCGGCTACGATATAGCCATGCTCAACCTCTATCTTAGCTCCTAATTTTCGCAAGCCTTTAAGGTGCAAATCAATCGGACGGGGACCGATGACACATCCTCCGGGATGAGCTACCTTAGCCTTACCTAAGCGAGCTAGAAGTGGCCCCAGGACGCAGACGCTGGCTCGCATAGTGCGCACCAATTCATAGGGAGCTAAGGGATTAAGGGAACCTTTCGGCTCTATGGTCAGCCGATTATCCGAAAAGTTTACCTCGGCTCCCAGAACCCTTAAGATATCGGCCATCGTTTTTACATCTCTGAGAGAAGGAACGTTTTCGATTACCGATTTATCCTCAGCGAGGAGAGCCGCCGCCATCACGGGCAAAGCCGCATTCTTGGCTCCGCTGAGTTTCACCGTGCCTCTTAGCCGCTGCCCTCCGGTAATAATGATTTTATCCATCTATCCCCTGATAGTAGAAAACTTCCTAACCACAGAGGACACAGATTATCACAAGATTAGAACTTAAAATTGAAAGCAAAAATTAGATATTAATTTTTCTCTGTGCAAATCTTGTGGTTTAAAAAATTACTTTAATCTTTTTCCCTCTGTGCTCTCTGTGGTTATTTTTATACTTTCTTTAAATTATTCGTTAAGGGTTACTGCTTCTGAGCGATGATTACTCTCTCAATCCCGGAATAATCTTTGACAATCTCCGGATAATGAAATTGGTTCTTCTTGACAACAAGCCGCTTTATCGCCTCCGCCTGATTTATCCCCATTTCTAAGGCTAAATAACCACCCGGTCGTAGCCAGATAGCAGCTTTCTCAATTAGCGGGGGATAGAATTTAAGGCCGTCTTCTCCCCCGTCAAGAGCTTTCCAGGGTTCAAAGCGACCCACCTCCGGCTGCAGCTGGTCCAGTTCATCAGTGGCTACATAAGGAGGATTGGAGATTACTAAATCCGCCCTTCCTTTTAAATCTTCTGGAATCAATCCCGGGGCGAGGATGATGTTTTCCTTGACGAGGGATAAACCCTCGGGCTTGCCAGGAGTGAAAATATCTCCCGGGAAGAAAGTTATCATTTCCTCAACAGCAAGCCTCTTCGCATTTGCCCGGGCTACCCGGAGAGCTGCTTCGGAAATATCCAGAGCATAGACCCGAATGGGAAGGGCCTTAGCCAGGGCAATAGCAATATTACCACATCCGGTGCCTAGATCAATTACAGTCAATAGTCCATAGTCCCCTCCAAAATGCCGGCGGGCCGGCTCCGTTAAGAGCCGCTTTAAAGCAGCTTCTACTAAGAGCTCCGTTTCCGGACGGGGAATCAGCACCTCTTCGTTCACCAGAAAATCCCACCCCATAAATTCGGTATGGCCGGTCAAGTATTGCCAGGGGATACGTTCCTTCCGGCGCTTTACTAGATTCCGGAAAGAAGATAGGCTCTCTGCGGAGAGCAATTTTTCAGAGTTAAGATAAAGATAATCCGACCTTCTATTGAGGATATCCTCAAGAAAAAGCCGGGCTTCCCGCCGGGACTCTTCTATTCCCTGCTCTTCCAAATATTTGCTTCCCCACTCCAGGGCATCAACCAATCGCCAGGCTTTTGCTGCCATTAAGATATCCCTCACTTCGCTCAACCATCAGTATCGGATTGAAACCCCCTAAGAATAAGATAACAAATTCAGAGAGAAACGTCAATAGAAAATTGTGAAGATATGAAGAAAAACCTGTGATTCAGGTAGTAGGCATAGATGGACACTGATTATAAGCTTAGTGAAATTACTGAAAAAACAATAGGTGCTGCCTGCAAGGTAACCCTCCCTGCGGTCGGGAGTGAACAGTGGGCAGTAAAAACCTTAAGTATTATTGAAATTTCTAAGCCTCAAGATAAATAATATTTTAGGTTCCGGATTTCCGGTGGCTCAGGAAAGTATGAATATCTATTAACTCGCTTGATAAATCAAGCAACTACAGTTTGTCCTGGTAGTTGCCCAATTTATTGGGCCTTCCGGAGAAGGTAGATGAAAATGTTTTAACAAAGGAATAAAGATAAAAAGAAAGATATTTAATCAGTTCGGTATCTGTGATAATCAGTGTCTGAATTGCAGGTCCGAAACTTCAATAAATTGACTTTTAGATGATAACATGGTAATTTAATAACTAGATAACTAGGACGGAGGGGTTGTGTCTATTTGGGGAGGATAGAGATATCTTATATCTTCTTCCCCTTTATCCCCTCCCATTACCCTAAAGGGCACAAGCAAGGGAGGGGTTAGGGTTAGGGGGAACAGACAAGAGAAAGCAAATAATGAAACATTGTGACTTACTTTGCATATTAATAGCTTTGCTTATTTTAACTTTGCCTGTGGGAGCAGCCCCATTAGGGGCAGAGCCTCTAACGGGGCTTACCTGGGAAGACTCTGTCAAAGAGGCCAGGGAAAACCATCCTGATTTAATCTCGGCCCAAGAAAAATTAAATCAGGCTCAAGCAGGCAAAACGATTGTCCGCAGCGCTGCCCTTCCTCAGCTAATCAGCAGCGTAAGGGCAACAACTTTTCAATCAGCAAGCGCAAATAGAATAGATAGGTACTCATATAGTTTGAGTTTGCAACAGTTAGTCTTTGATGGCTCCAAAACCTCTTACAATATAGCCAGGGCCTCAAAGAATATAAAAGCCGCCCGGTATAATTACCAACTAATCTCATCTGAGGTAAGGCAGAGACTAAGAGTTGCTTTTGTCGGGCTTTTAAGAGCC